>WTAE01000001.1 GCA_013139765.1 Sulfurovum sp. | reverse complement strand
GCATCTTCATAGGTTGCTACAGGTTGAACCAAAGATTCTTCAACTGCACTATCCATAGACATTGACATCATAGGTAGAGAGTCTTCTTTATATAACCTTCTAGATTTTGATTTTGCCACTCTTTTTGGGCGTGGCACATACTTTGAAACAATCCATGGAGAAAAGTGTATAGGTCCCACATACTGTTTGGCAGAACGGTAATAAAAGTTTGCCACATCAGCTTTCATGTCAATACCTGAACGGTTTGTAATGTGCAAGTATTGTGTCACCGAGATCATTTTCTCTTCCATGTTGGCTTCATACGAGGTAGAAAAGGAAACTTGTCCGTAAGGCAAGGTAAGTTCTAAGTTTTTAGCACAAGACTTTGCACTCTCCTTGGCTTCTTGAGAAGGCGCTTGTTTTGAAAAAGTCTTCTTTTCTTGTTGTAGTTTTTTGTTTAAATCAAGCTCTTTCTTTGATAGCATTGCTTGCTCTTTACCTAAAAGTTTTGCAGAGCTTATCCACCTTTTGGCATCAATACTTTTGGGTTGTGGAAGGGAGATAAACTGTTCTAAGATTTTACTATTAGCAGTGACAACATTCAAAGCTTCTTTGGTACTCTCCACAGTACTAAGTACTTGACAGAGCCTAGATGCAGGAGGACAAGTTAACATGGGTGCAAGTAGCAGTGTACTTCCCTCACATTTGGCAGCTACATTTTGTGTAAAACCAATAAAGTTTGTTTTAGGCGTGTAAGTATAAAAACTGTTGTCTTGATAGACAGCCAGTGAAGAAGCATAGCTTAGTGTACCCGTGAGAAAGAGTGTGAAGGCAGAGGGAGAAAGTTTCATAATTATCCTTAAGTTTTGTAATTAGATAATTATATCTTATTTATTATCTTTAGAAGTTCCCTCTATTTTACATTTCTCAATATACATACTATTTTTCACTTTTAAGTAGTCATAAATCGCTTCTACTTCTTCATGCGTAAGGTAATAACGTGGCATAATTTTGTGGTATTTTTTGACTGAGAGTATCATGCTTTGGAGGTTGTCTAGGCGAATGTCTGAGCCTTCAAGTCTCTGTTTTCCCGCTTCATCTTCATAGGCAACAATGAGCCTACCCTCCCCACTTTCACCATGGCACTGTGCACAAGAGACACCCCGAGGATTTTCATACAACATTTGACCATATTCATAATGAGAAATAAAATCTTCCTCAGCAGTTAAGAGCAAAGGAAATAGTAGCCAGAAAAATCTCATCATCACGATACCTTTGCTCCGAATTATTTATTTTTGATATAATACCAAAAAAAATATAAGGGCGTTCTATGCAACTTATTGATGGTAAAGCTTTAGCTGGAAAAGTACAAAGTAACGTGGCTTCAGAAGTTGAAGCACTCAAAAAAGAAAAAAATATTGTTCCTGGTCTTGCGGTGATCCTTATTGGTGATGACCCTGCAAGTCATGCGTATGTAAAAATGAAAGCAAAAGCCTGTGAAAACGTAGGGTTTTACTCTATTACTCATAACATGCCAGACAGCATTAGCCAAGAAGAAATTATTGCAACCATTGAAATGATGAACAATAATCCACGTATTGATGGTATTTTGGTGCAACTGCCTTTACCCGCACACGTTGACACAGACAAAATCCTTGAAGTCATTGACCCTAAAAAAGATGTGGACGGTTTCCATGCTTACAATGTAGGACGTTTAGTAACAAACTTAGATGCTTTTGTTGCGTGTACACCACTGGGTGTCATGAAAATGTTTGAAGAGTACAACATTGACCTCAAAGGACAAGATGTTTGTGTGGTAGGTGCTTCTAACATTGTTGGTAAACCTATGGCTTCTTTACTTCTCAATGCAGAAGCTACTGTTACCATTACCCACATCCATACCAAAGACCTAAAATCCCATACATCTAAAGCAGACATTGTTGTAGTGGGTGTAGGTGTTCCAGGACTCATTAAAGCAGATATGATTAAAGAAGGTGCCATTGTGATTGACATCGGTATTAACCGTATTGCTGATGGTTCACTTGTGGGAGATGTTGACTTTAAAAATGTATCTCCAAAATGTTCGTACATTACACCTGTGCCAGGAGGCGTTGGTCCCATGACCATTGCCATGCTTTTAAGCAACACACTTAAGTCAGCAAAGGCTAGAGTATAATGGAAGGTTTTAAAAAGTTTTTAACTGCAACTGCGCGTTTTGCTTCTTCATGGACAGGTACCATCATCATTGTACTTTTTCTCATCTTTTTTGTGGCACAATCTTTTGTTATCCCATCAGGGTCTATGAAAAGAACCCAACTCATTGGTGACTTCCTTTTTGCTAAGAAATTTTCATATGGTATCCCTACCCCACACTTACCGTGGTTAGAAGTACCTATTTTGCCAGACTTTAACGGTAATGGTCACCTCATTGAGGGTCCAAGACCAGAGAGGGAAGACATTGTTATCTTCCGTTACCCTAAAAACAACAAAATACACTATGTAAAACGTTGTGTTGCTGTGGGTGGAGATGAACTTCTTTATGCAGACAAACAATTGATGATTCACTTCCATGAAGGTGATGCGTATATTAAAGAAAACTACCCAAAAGAAAAAATACTTACACTGTATGACAAACTTTGGGTTGTAAACCCATACATGGACAAATACCCAGGTATTCAGTACACGCCAGAAGGCCACACTGGCTTTGAATACATGACACGCGCGTATAACTACAACGCAGAAGTAGACATGTCTTTAAGACGTTTAGACATTCCTGGACAAGCAGAGACACACTTCTTTTACAAAAAAGTAGAAGAGGACCACTTTTACATGATTGGTGATAACCGTGACAATTCTAACGACAGCCGTTTTTGGGGTTCAGTACCGTACAAACTTATTGTGGGGCAACCTTGGCTTGTTTACATGAGCATCGAGTTCCGTTCTTATGACCAAGTATTTAACGGTACTGGTGGAGGAAAAGACCACGACAAGTTACACCGTATCTGTCCAAACATGGACATAAGTTCAGAGGCTTGTGAAGCACTTTGGGACAAACAACAGTACACTGTACGTTGGAGTCGTGTAGGAAGACGTATTAAGTCTATCCAAGTTGAAGCGCCTATAGAATAAGCATGGGTGCATCTAAACCACGTAGTAAGATTTTAGCATTTATTTTTAATGCTTTTATCCCGGGTATGGGATATTTCTATGTGGGTCATGTCAAGAAATCTTTTCTCTTTCTACCGTTCTTAGCACTTATTCACTACAGTTTTATTTCTCTCTTTGTATATTATGTTAATCCAATGCTAGCTATAGCACACTTCATGACAATACTTATACTCTATATTTTTTCACTCTACCATGTAATTAAAATTATTCGAGAGAACAATGTACAAACATTTAAAATAAATCACTGGTTTATTACACTAATCATCTTTATTCCTTTTGATTACATTTTGCAATTATCTATTACCAAATTTTTTGATATACGAACCTTTCGACTGCCTGTATCTAGCATGTCAAGTACAATAAATAAAGGAGATTTCCTTGTTGCTAAGAAAACAAAAAATATCCTTCGAGGGAATGTATTTATATTTGAATACCCTAATGATCCATCCATCTATTTTGTCAAACGCTATGCAGCTTCTGAAAATGATGAAATTATTTACTATCATAAATCTTTATTTATCCATTTTTCGGAAGGAGATACGTATATACAATCAAATTACCCTTCAGAATCTATTATAAAACTTAGCAACAAACTGTGGGTTATCAATCCTTATATGAATGATAATAAAGGCATACACTATGCAGAAAAAGAAATGAATGTGTTTGAACTCTTGCTCTCCTATGCAGAAAATAATCAATCCATAGGTATGACTCCTAAATATATAGATGGTTTAGAAAGTCCCGTATATCAATTACATAATAATAAAATGAATGCTTTTTACACAAAAGTACAAGCAGGTACAATCTTCATGTTGGGAGACAATAGAGAAAATTCAAATGATAGTCGTATTTGGGGAGCATTACCAATCTCAGCGATTTATGCTGAACCTAAAGTCATTTACTTTAACTTTACAAATAACTTTAAAATTGATTGGTCAAGAATAGGCATAAAAATTAATAAAAATAGTATATAATTCATTAAATGATACAAGGATATAATGTGAAAAAGTTTTACATCGCAACAGACCATGCAGGATACGCACTTAAAGCCTACGTAAAAGATTTTGTTCAAGAGTTAGGACATGAGATTATTGACCTTGGACCAGACTCATCAGACCGTGTTGACTATCCAGACTTCGCTAAGAAATGTGCAGAAGCTGTACTCAAAGATAAGGGTAGCTTTGGCATACTCATTTGTGGCACAGGCATCGGCATAAGCATTGCTGCCAACAAAGTACCAGGCATAAGAGCAGCTCTCTGTCATGACACATACACAGCCAAACTCACTAGAATGCATAACGATGCAAACATCTTATGTTTTGGTGAACGTGTGGTAGGAAAAGGTGTGATAGAAGACATGATAGAAGTCTTTGCCAACACAGACTTTGAAGGTGGAAGACATGCAGGACGTGTTGCCAAAATAGAAGGTTGTTCTTTTGGGAATGAGTTGGGCTAAACTAAGAGCTTAAAATCATGGTGCGTTGGTAAATGCACCCTACAAAAACTCCACATAAAAACCTTTTACACTTTCCATCAAAAATACAGGAGATGCACATGATAGAAATTGCACGTATTGACCACCTTGTACTTAGAACCACAAAGCTAAAAGAGATGTTGGATTTTTACTGTAATGTATTGAATTGTAGCATTGAACGAGAAACTAACAAAGAGATGGGCTTAATGCAGTTACGTGCTGGGGATGCTCTGATTGACCTTGTTTCTGTGGAGAGTGAATTGGGAAGAAAAGGTGGTGCGGCACCTACAAAAACAGGAAACAATTTAGACCATTTTTGCCTTCAGTTAAAAGTTATCTCAGAAGCTAAAATTTTAGAACACTTGAAAAGTCATGGCATAGAACTAGGAAAATTTGAAAACCGCTACGGTGCACAAGGGATGGGAAGATCTATTTACATTCAAGATCCCGAAGGTAATACTGTAGAATTACGTTCAGAGATAGTCTAAAAGAGGATTAGTCATGACAACTACACTCTTTTCCATACTCTTTGTATATGTTTTCATTGTACTTGGCTATATGGCGAAACGTATCTTTAAAGAAGATATAAACACTAAAACACTCACACTCATTTCTGTCTACTTTTTACAGCCTTTTGTTACCATTTGGGGTTTTTCTACCGCATCCTTACATACTGAGCATCTCTATGTGCCCATTCTTTACTTGGGTATTATTGTTCTACTTCTACTTCCTACACTGCTTTTAGGAAAAGTGCTTTTTACAGACAGTAAAGAGCGTGCCATTTTTACGATAGCAGGCTTTGTAGGGAACACTGGGAACATAGGAATCCCTCTTGGCATAGCTTTGTTTGGAGAAGCATCAGTCATTTACACCACACTTATTAACATTGCCAATGTCTTTGTAGTGTACTCCTTAGGGGCTTACCTCTATTCACGTGGTTCTTTTGACATGAAGACCTCTTTACTCAATATAATCAAAATTCCTATTATCCCTGTCTCTATTGTTGCCATAATACTCAACCTTTCTGGCATTACTTTCTCAACGCAAATTACAGAATTTTTTAAAATGGGTGCCTACGCAGGGATAGTCTTTCAACTTTTTTTACTGGGTACATTTTTACAAGGCATACACATCAAAACCCTACACCCAAAAATAATTTTAGGTACTTTGAGTCAAAAATTCATTTTTATCCCTCTTGCCACTGCGCTTGTTTTGTCTTTCACCGACTTACCTCTTTATGTACAAGGCATACTTTTTATGGAGATGATGGTACCCATTGCCATTGCAAATATTAACCTAGCTTCCTTGTATGACTGTAAACCAAAAGATGTCACGGCACTAATCTTACTGAGTACGCTTATCTTTATTCCTTTGCTTTTTGTACTTTCCTACATCATAAATCACTACTATTTGTGATAAAATAAAATAATAATTTCAGGAGTATTTCATGTCTAAAAAAACCTTAATCATCGGTGCTGGTGGTGTTGGAAATGTTGTTGCTTTTAAGTGTGCTATGAATGTAGAGACTTTTGGAGAGATTACACTTGCAAGCCGTACTGTGAGTAAATGTGATGTCATCGCTGCGAATATAAAAGAAAAAGTAGGTGTTCACATTGCTACTGCTAAAGTTGATGCAGACTCTGTTCCTGAACTTGTTGAACTTATAGAACGTTTTCAAGTAGACATTGTCATTAACGTTGCTTTACCCTACCAAGACCTTACCATTATGGATGCCTGTACACAAACGGGTGTAGACTACCTAGACACAGCCAACTATGAACACCCTGACACTGCAAAGTTTGAGTATAAAGAGCAGTGGGAACGAGACGGGCAGTTTAAATATGCAGAGATCATGGGACTTTTAGGTTCTGGTTTTGACCCGGGGGTAACCAATGTCTTTTGTGCTTACGCACAGAAACACTACTTCGATGAAATCCATAGCATTGACATACTTGACTGTAATGCAGGAGACCATGGCTACCCATTTGCCACCAACTTTAACCCTGAGATTAACCTTCGTGAAGTCTCTGCTAAGGGGCGTTATTGGGAAAATGGAGAGTGGATAGAAACAGATCCAATGGAGATCAAACAAGTGTGGGACTATCCTGAAGTTGGACCAAAAGACTCTTACCTTCTCTACCACGAAGAGATGGAGTCTTTAGTCAAACACATTAAAGGTCTTAAGCGTATCCGTTTCTTTATGACGTTTGGAGAGTCTTACCTCACACATATGAAGTGTTTAGAAAATGTTGGCATGCTCGGCATTAAAGAAGTAGAACACAAAGGCATGAAAATTGTGCCTATGGAGTTTTTAGCCACCCTTCTTCCTGACCCTGCAAGTCTTGGACCTCGTACCAAAGGAAAAACCAATATTGGGGTTTTTGCTAAAGGCATAAAAGATGGTCAAGAAAAAACAGTATACATTTACCAAATCACAGACCATGAAAGCTGTTACGCAGAAGTACTCAGTCAAGGCGTAAGTTACACCACTGGTGTACCTGCCATGATAGGTGCTAAACTCATGTTAGAAGGCAAGTGGCAAGCCAAAGGGGTACACAACATGGAAGAGTTTGACCCAGACCCTTTTATGGATGAACTCATGAAACAAGGTCTTCCTTGGAAAGTCATGGAGCTTGAGGGTTCTGCCACAAGAGAAGTCAAGTAGTTTATGGATTTTTTACTTAAAAAGTTTGTCTCTATGTTTTTGATGCCTCTGCCTTTAGGGGTGGCATTCATACTTCTTGGGCTTTATTTCCTCTACAACAATCGTTTAGGCAAAACAAAAGTAGCATTAGGTCTCTCTGTTTTATGGATTTTTCTCATCTCTTACCCTCCTGTGGTAAATCCTCTTTTAAATGCCTTAGAGTCTCAAAACCCCACCCTACACACTGCACCCAAAAATGTGCAATACATTTATGTTTTAGGGGGAGGACACCACAGTGATGATTCACGTCCCATCACCTCACAAATCATAGAAGTTTCCGTCGTTAGACTGACTGAAGGCATACGACTCTACAAACAACTAGATGGCAAAGCCAAAATCATTGTCTCTGGATACAAAGGTTTACATGACCCACATGAACATGCAAAGATGCAAAAAGAACTGGCTACTTCATTAGGCGTGCCTGAAGAAGATCTCATTTTACATTTGGGAACAAGAGATACCCAAGAAGAGGCACATGCAGGTAAAACACTTTTGTTAGATAAAGATTTTATAGTCGTGACCTCTGCTTCGCATATGACAAGGGCATTAAAGTTTTTTAGGGCTGAAGGGTTACGCCCCATTGCTGCACCGACTAATCATCTATCGTACACCCAACATTTGGACTTCACAGACTTTTTTTCTGCCACGGCACTACGTAAGTCACATATCCTTTGGCATGAGTACTTAGGTCTACTGTGGCAAAAGATCAAAAAGTAACAGGACATAAGTAACTTTTATAACTCTATCGTTATTTTGCAATAAGTCTCAAAATATGGCAAATTGACATACTAACTTCAATAGCAGGACATTTTTTGTATACTCCTAATAATAAAATAACGTAATAGTAGGACATAGTGGTCCTCTATTAAATAGTTAGCATACGATAGGAAATATATGGCAGATTTGAACCAATACCAAGCTTTTTTACGTTCTAAAATTAAAAGTGTTATCACTGAAGCAAAAACAGCAAGTACGCTAACTCATCAAGGAGTAAAAGGAACAGTATTAGAAATTCTAATTAGTAAATTGTTCCGTCCACTACTCCCATCAGATGTTGGCGTCGGTACTGGCCAAATTATTGAGCAAGAAAGTGGGAAACTATCAACTCAAATGGATATTATCCTATATGATAAATCTATTGTCCCACCTATTTTGTTTGATGAATCTACAGGAATATTTCCCATTGAATCAGTGTTGTACACAATTGAAGTAAAAACAACCTTGAATGCAACTGAACTTTCAATAGCACATGAAAGTGCAAAAAAACTTGCTGAATTCAAGTATTTATACGGACTAAAAGATGAAAATGGAAAACTTTTAGAGCACTACATAGAAAGAGTACGAAGTGTTGTATTCGCTTTAAATACAGATTTATCAGGTAAAAGTCTAACAGAAGCAGAAAGATATGAAAAAATATATGCTAAGAAAAATGACTACCCCCATATTAGAGCAATATGCGTTGCTGAAAAAGAATATTGTTATGATGATAGTGAATTTTGGGTAACATTTACAAATAATGATATGTATGATGAAATACTCAGCTTTATTGGAGGAGTAACCAATACTTACAAAACTGTCTCAAAAAGCAGACATTCTCCTGATTTAGGTAATTATATTGTACCGACTGTATCTGCTAAAAAAGGTCCTAAAACTAGAGAAATAAAACAAGTGGAAGCATTATGCAATAATTGTGATAAAACATATCAACTTAGACCACTAATGGGAAAGCAAAACACAACAATCAATGGAGCACTAAATTTTAATGACCCATGTCAAAATTGTGGTGGTAAATTAAGTTCTCTTGAGGGTTGCTATCAATTTATTAATGGTGAGCTGGTTTAAAAATGCCAACAAAACTCAGGAGCCAATATTTTACCCTGCGGGAAAAATATCGCTCACGACGAACGTTATGATACAAGGCTTATAAAATGAATAAAATAAAATTTGACATTTCTGAAAACAGAGAATTAGAAATCCAATTACATGATTTTAAAAATATAGATATTGAATATGTATTTTACTATGACGAGACTAATAATATTAGAAAATTCTGGTTAAAAAATGAAAGTATATTTAATATACCAATTGAAAATTTATCTAAAAACTTTGTCCTAGGCGGAGTTAGTCATTTAACAGAAAATATTGATTTTGATACAGCAACATTAAAAAATAATTTAAACTTACAAAGTAATATAAAAGAAATAAAATTAAAACACATTGCAAAAGGTGACTTCTTGTCATGCTTAAAATCTACGAAACTCGAAACATTTTTAGATTGGTTAATTTCAAAAGATTTGTTTATTCATTATTCAAACTTAAATATTTTATATTGGTCATGTATTGATATTTTAGAATCAATTCTTCCTCAAGAATTCTTTGAAATTCATATGGAATTAAAAACTATTCTTTATGAGTTAATAAAAATAGATTTGAATAATTTCATATCAATACTTTATAAATATGAGTATCCAAATATTGACAGAAAAAAAGCAAATTATTTTTTAGATGAAATATTAAGCTTTATAAAAAGCAATAAGCCAAAATTTATTTCAAAACATCCATTTATAGACACAAACCTTGTTGATTTAATTTACAGCATTATCGAGAATTCAAAAAATACTGAACTAACTTTCATTATGGACGAAGAAAGCCATGTACTAATAGATGACTTATCTATTTTTTACAAAAGACCATTTGGTATCTTTAAAAACTCAAAACATATTTTTGATGAAGAAAGTAGCATTCAAGATGTTTTCAACAAATGGAGTTTTTTTGAGAGTGGAAAAGAATGGGAAAACTTTGAGTTTCAAAATTCAGAAACTAATGATTTAATTCAAGTATCTGATATTATTATTGGATTGCTTGGTAAATTATTTGAATATTTAAATGATGTTAGCTTTGATGAATTAAATAAAATAAACAGTATTTTAGAAGCTCAACAAATAAATAATTTTGACAAAATACTAATATTAATTGATAAGTCAGATAGCCAAAGTACAGCTTTCATCCATTCAATACATAGTTTAATTGAAAGAGATAAGTTGGTACTATTACTTACAAATTTAAATAAGTAGATATCATAACAAAACGTAGGAGCAATAATTTTCCCTAGCGGGAAAATTATTGCTCTCCTCAAACGTTACATGACGAAAAGGATATTATTCGATGAATGAAACTTTAAATGATGATGAAGCAAAATATCTTCTTTCTTACATTAATGATGTTTTACTTCCATCTTCAAAAGAATTTATGGAGCTATTAACAAATAATCAAGTTATGTTGCACCATGCATTTTCATTTAATGCAATTCTAACTCATGCTATTGATTATATGGTCTTTTTAGCAAAAAAAATGGGAACAGCTACAAGAACAAGTTATATTAAAGAGTTCGATGAAAAATACAATGTATCAGGTGCCATTCATATTAGCAATAAATTTAGACTACTTGATGCTATAAATAATTCATTTAAACATGTTGAGCTAGATAATAGTCAATCAAGATATAGAGACTTAATTGAAAAGTATGGTGAGTTGACTTTTCATAGTCTTAAGAGTATGAATGGCAAGGTTTATTTTGAAATGCCGACATATAAGTTTGATTATGGACGAGTGGTCTTGCGACCTATCGCAATAATTTTCGATTGTAACTTAAAATCAACGAAAGATATTGTTGATTTTATAAATGGCGATAGAAAGGGTTCTTTTTGTTATGGGAGTTTTGACACTGTTTATGAATATGAACCATGGGATGCTATTGACAGAATGATAGATAATTGTAACCCGCAGTGTATGAATTGTGGTGAATATCAAAATTGTGAATGTTCTAGCTATAAATATGCTTCAATGAAAGGGAAAAGTGATCCTGACACTGATCCAAAATTTGCATTTAATGATGTTATGTCACAAATTAGTGGCACAAGAGAATGGAATCGCTAAACATGTAACAAAACGCAGGAGCCAATATTTGATCCAAGAGCGGTAAAATATTGCTCTCCTCGACCGTTAGTTGAAAGGCAAACACAATGACTACAAAGGAAATATTAGAAGAATTTGCATCTAATTTTATATCAAAAAGCTATCGAGCACGCTGTGTACATGATGCTTTAAAGAAGCCTGAAAAACTAATGCAAAAGGTTTGCCATAATACATCAGACATATTTTAAAAAAGATTTTTAAATTCTAGTATTGAATTTAATGAACATGATAAATGTCTTTTTTATAACCTTGCAGGTTATATGGAAAAAACAACTTGGACTAAAGCCATGAGAGAAATTAAAAAATATGGCGGTGGTGGATATTTGATTATTGGCACTAATGGAAATAAGTTTTATGCTGAGTCTGAAGGAGAACCTTCATTGGAAACTTATGCTGGAACAACTAACAAAAATGAGGAGAGAAATCTGTGACCCGCGGGCGGGTCACAGATTCCTCACAACAAACGTTAAAGGATCACAATATGAATAGACAAGCTAAGCTTCAAAAGATGTATGATAAACGTCGTAAACGTGCCAGTGCAAAGTTAAAGACTTCTTCTAAAACACCTTATATTTCTAAGGCTGATA
>WTAE01000205.1 GCA_013139765.1 Sulfurovum sp. | reverse complement strand
GCGTCGATAACATCAAACAGTACTTAGCCATGAGAAATCTTATGGAGAGCATTAGAGAGAGTGGAGAGATGACTGGTGGGCCAAAAGCCTTTGGACAAAAAGATGCCCATGCTTTTGCTAACCAACTTAATGCTTTTTTAGCGAAATACCGTAGCTAAACCCAAAAACTATAGGTTCTCTCTATTAGCCAAAAAGCAGCGAGACTTCCAATGACATAGGCTATGCCGGTCTCTCCTCTTTTTAGCAAATCTTGTGTCAATATTTTCTGGTAAGTTTTTACAGATACTTTGTAAAGCTTGCTTTGATTATAAAGCGAATATAGATGATTATTACTTGATGGATAATCATTATCACCTCCTTGATAGAAACAAAACAAGGTGATAGTACCCTAGAATTTCAATACATTGCGTTCTTGGCATAATTTGTTCCTTTTTGGTGCACTTAGTACTTAATGTGTTAAACTATGTCCCATATTTTTTAAAAAGTATGTGGTACATAAGGGCTTAAAAAAGTCTAAAGCACTTTGCACATCTATAATCTTATCTTTTTCTCCAAAAAACACTTCTATTTCTATACCTCTTTCAAGGAGTGTTTGGATTTTATCTAGTTCCCAAATGTACGTTAAAAGCGCATCTAATTCCTGTACTTTACCTACATTTAAATACTGTTCTAGATTCTCTTTTGACGGGTAAGCCACATTGGCTAAAAACTGTTTTACATACGCTGTCTTGTCTGATTCAAAGTAACGTAACTGTGTACGAATAAAAGAGGGTTTTTGGTTTTGGAAAAATGCGGGTGAGAGTAAGATGAGTTTGTCTATGCGACCTTTGTGTGCGTAAGCATGTTCTAGTGCTTTTTGAGCCCCATACGAGAAGCCTGCCACACAATACACCGACTTTGAAGTATAGGCTTCAAACAAAGCCTCTTCACCGTCAAGAGAAAAGCCATTGAAGTATGTCACATTGTCTCCTCTAAAAGATTTTACGTAAAACTTCTCTACATGTCTCAGCAGAAATGTTTTCATGTTCAAGCAAATACTCAGAAATCTCAGTAAGCGCACCATCTAAGGTTTTGACCAAAGTAGTCACTTCTGAGACACAGTCTCGTAAAAGCTCTTCTTCTTGTTTACCGGTAACGATAAAGTTGTCTGACATAGCATACTCATAAACAACTTTTGAGACAAGCGCTTTGGCTTGGGCTATGTCAGTAGCTGCATTGCTAAACTGTTCGTTGTAACGTACACGTGTGGCAATACTTCCGGCCAAGTAGACTTTAATACGTGCAAGCAGTTGGCTTTTTGAGACAATTTCATGTTCTGCGCTAATAAGTCTTGTGTTTACGATGCCTATTTTGTCAAACTCTACATCTAACCAGGTAGCTACTGCTGCTTTAGCCCCTTGATAGACTGCTTGGATTTTGCGTTCTTCTTCAGTGAAAGAGAGTATTTTACGTTTACCAACCAAGACTTTCTCTTTCACTGCTTCAAAGTCTGATGTCTCCACTTGATCACGGTTATTTCTCATGGCATAAATAGCTGCTTCGTTGGTAAGCGTATCGAGTGCTGCTGAGTTAAAACCAACAGTCATACGTGCTACCTGTGCAATGTCAACATCATTAGGTTTGTGCGCCAAATAAAGTTCTAATGTTTTAGCACGGTCTTCTAGATCTGGCAAAGAGATATGTATACGTCTGTCAAAGCGTCCTGCTCTAAGCAGTGCTTCATCAAGCATTTCTATCTTGTTGGTTGCTCCAATGACAATGACACCAGAACTCTCTTCAAAACCATCCATCTCTGTAAGCAGTTGATTGAGTGTGGCTTCACGTTCATCATTTCTAAACTCACCACGGCTTTTACCCACTGCATCGATTTCATCTATGAAAATAATACTCGGAGCCATTTGTTTGGCTTTTTTGAAGAGTTCAGAAACACGTTTTGCGCCCATACCTACATAAATGTGTACAAAAGAAGCACCAGACTGGTAGAAAAAGGGTACATTTGCTTCCCCTGCTACTGCTTTAGAGATGAGTGTTTTACCTACACCTGGAGGGCCTACAAGTAAGACACCTTTAGGCAAACGTATGTCTAAGTCACGGTACTTTTTGGGGGAACGTAAAAAGTCAATAATCTCTTCTAACTCTTCTTTTACATCTTTAATACCCGCCACATCGTCAAAGGTTACAGAAGACTTTAATGCTTGCACAGGACCGTCTCCCTTAACTTCTTCAGACTTACCTTCCGCACGTATTTGTCTGAGTTGTTGCAAACGGCTCTGTTTCATAAAACGGTAAAAAACAAAAAATGCACCCAGTAAAATAAGTAAAGAGAGTAATTCAAACAAAGCATGGTTGTCTTCATTAACTTCTATGGGATATTTTGTAAAAAAAGCTGTTTTATTGATGGCATCTTTGTAAATTTTGTATTGTGCTTTTTCTGTTTGAAGGTGAATATACTCACCGTCTAAAATCACTTTGGTGATTTTATTGCTGCTGTAGAGGGCATTGGCCTCTTCATGGGTGATGAGTTGGTCATTGTTCCTAAAGAGAGAAAAGGCCAGGAGTACGATGAGGACAAGAGCAAGTCCCCACATAATTTTGATATTGTTGGGGTTAAGTACCTTAATAGAGCGCTTTGTTGCTTTCACTACTCACCTCCACATCATTTAAAAAGACCCAGTTAGATGTCAAGTCTTCTTTTGAAGAGACAAGCACTTTGTTAAAATACTGATCAAATCCTTGATAGACACCATCTCTTCCAGACTCAAGTAACACTTCAAGCCCTTGGGTATGTTCACGTCTAAAGGCAAAGTTTTTGGCTTTGATTATAGATGTAAGCTCTCGGTGTCTCTCTTTGGCAATGTTTCCACGTATTTCAGGTTTCATGGTGGCAGAGACTGTGTTGTCACGTTTAGAATAAGAGAAGGCATGTACATGCGTTAAAGGCAGTTCTTTTACGCGCTGCATTGCTTCACTCCACTCTTCTTCTGTTTCACCAGGATGTCCCACAATGAAGTCTGTTCCTAAAGCATAGCCCTCAGAGGCAATTTTATGAAAAAGGTCAAAGTCTGTTTTGTACTCATTACGTCTGTTCATAAGTTTGAGCATTTTATCTGACGTGTGTTGCAATGCAATGTGCATCTGTTTTGCCATCCAAGGCTCGTTAAGTAGTTCTAAAAACTCATCATCAATTTGTATAGGTTCTAAACTTCCTATACGTATACGTCTGACACCTCGGATTTGGCTCATTTTTTTAAGCAGTTTTGCCATAGAAGTGTTGTGGTCTTGTCCGTAAGAGCCTACGTTTGTACCTGTTAAAATGAATTCACCAAAACCATTTCCTGCGAGTTTGGTAATTTGCTCCAAGATGGTCTCTTCTTTGTGTGAACGCGCATCACCACGCACTGCAGGGATGATGCAGTATGAACATCTAAAGTCACAGCCCTCTTGGATCTTAATAAAAGCCCTACTCTTACCTACAAACTCTTCCACAATGGTAGAGTCAATGTGCTCAAGGTCACCTATCTGGTAAAAAGGTTCTGTATTTTTAAGTACGGCATTGATGTTCTCTTTTTCAGAATGTCCAATAACACCAAACACTTTCTTGTCTGCAAAAAGGCTTTCCCCTTTAGAGTGTGAGCCACAACCAGCCAAAACGACACGTGCTTCAGGGTTCTTACGTTTCATCGATGAAATGTAATTACGCACAGAAGAGTCTGCACCGTTGGTCACCGTACAAGAGTTCACAACAATGATGTCTGACTCAAGTTCTTCTAGTGTGAGTTCATAGTCTTTGAGTTTAGACATCATCACTTGGGTGTCAAACTGGTTCGTACGACAACCAAAGGTTTTAAAGTAGACTTTATCCATCTTTATATCTCTCCCTCTACAGGCATAACTTTAGGGGCTTGTACATTTTGATCCATGAAAATAGACTGAGAAGGGTACGCTAGTTGAATATTTGGCTCAGCCTGAAGACGTGTGATAATCTCCATAGAGATGGTACTTCGCAGCGTCATAGTCGCAAAAGAGTTGGTTAAGTACCAAGCAGAGATTTTCATACCATAAGGTTCAATATGCACAAAAATACGTGGTTCAACATTGGTGTTTCTCATTCCGTATTTACTTCTGAGTTTATTGAGCTGTTTTCTTGTGATTTCAGTATACCCTTTAGAGTATTTTCTTGTAATCTCTTTGGCAATGGAAGACGCTTTGTTTGCATCGGAGTCGAAGGTAATGATAAAGTCAACCCCATCCCATACTGTTTTGAGTCCTGCGTGAGAGTAGTTAGCTATCATGTCCGTAAAGATGAAGTTGTTTGGAATAAAGATCATACGTCCAGCCCTACGGTTCACCGCATACGTGGTTAAGGTAATGTCTTCATGCATAGTCATACGTAACATAGAAATGTCTACAATGTCCCCTACATACTCCACACCATCACGGATGAACCTCACTCTATCACCCACAGAGATGGAACCACCAACAATAATGGTTGCCCAACCCATAAGAGACATAAACCAATCTTTCATAGCAATGGCAATACCCGCTGAGGCAAAACCAAGAATCGTCACAAGGTAAGAGACATTTTGAATATACGCAAGTAAGAGTGTAAAAATAAGAATGGTTACAAACGAAACATTGAGCGCTTTATTGATAGTGTAAAAACGCTCATTGTCTGACATATATTTACGGACTAAGTACTTAATGAAAAAGAGAAGCAGTACAAAGAAAAGTATGATTGCACCAATACTTATGGTGCGTTCTAGCTCTTTTTCTATGTCTGCTTTGAGTTTAAAGTCAATTTCATCAATCTTTTTCGTATAGACATTTTTTGTGGTTTTAAAAATCTCAATGACAGGTGTAAATGTTTTAATCTCATCGTCTATCTCTTCAAGTTCTTTTTCATAGTCGGGATTATTACTGTCCTCTACCATGAGTTTTAAAAGAATATTACGCTTCTCTAAAAACTTTTCCATGATGTGGGTTAAAGAGTAGTAACGGTTCCCATACTCTTCTTGATCAGAAATGAGTTTCTCACGGAAAGACAAGGCACCAATCATGGCAAAAGGATTACCAATACTTGGTATGTCTTCTATAGCCGGTGGGGTTAAATAATTTTTAAAAGGGTCTTTTGCATACTCTTTTAGCAATTGAAGTTTCCCTCTAAGTGTATCACTCTGTGATTCATAGACATCAAGTTGAGACTTTTCGTCTTTTGAAAGATCTTTTCTTTTTTTCCATTGCTTAATTTTAATATCAAGCAGGGTTTTTTGTTTTTTTACTTCATTATAGGTGTGATAATTACTATAAATTTTACTTAAAATGTTATTCTCTAACAATTCACTTTCAATGAGCTCTTTTTCCAAAAGTAACTCTTGAACGAGTGCTTGATCACGTAAATGTTTTTTTACTTCTACTAGAGGTGCAGCTTCTGTCGTATTGGCTTCAATTTCTGGTTCAGCAAAAGCTGTGGTTTGCGCGACTAAAATAAGTGCAAGAAAAATATGTTTTAGGTTCATACATTCTCTCCAAATTGAGCCAATACTTTTTTAACCAAAGTTTCATCCACATTGGAGAGCATTTTGTTATTTCCCATGCCTTGAGGTAAAATAAATTTAATGTTACCTTTGGCAGATTTTTTGTCTAAAAAGAAGTGTTCATAAAATGAATCTACATCTTTAATAACATACTCTGTAGGTAAAGAGGCGGAGATAAGGAAGGCTTTGACTGCGTCTGCTTCTTCTTGGCTAAAGAGTCCCAACTCTACAGCCAAAGCATTGGCCATTACCATACCAATGGCCACAGCTTCACCATGTAAGTACGTTTTGTAGTTTGTTTCGTTTTCTACCACGTGACCAAAAGTATGTCCGTAGTTAAGTACAGCACGTATGCCTGCTTCTTTTTCATCTTGACTGACCACCCAAGCTTTAAGTTCAACAGATTTTTTAATCATCTCTTTGATAATCTCAACGTTGTGTAAATCAACCGTGCATAAGTAGTCAAAAAAGTCTTTGTCAAACATCACAGCCATTTTCACTACTTCAGCCACACCTGCAGCAAACTCACGTTTAGGCAGCGTTTCTAAGAAAGTCGGGTCAATATAAACCGCTTTAGGTTGATAAAAAGCACCAATAAGGTTTTTACCATAGCTGGTATTAACCCCTGTTTTGCCCCCTACTGAAGCATCTACTTGAGAAAGTAAGGTAGTTGGTATTTGGATGAAGTCTATGCCACGTTGGTACAAAGAAGCTGTAAAGCCTGTCATATCACCAATCACACCCCCACCAAAAGCAATGAGCAATGATTTTCTATCTAGTTTATGTTCAAAACATTCATTGAGTATGTTTTCCACCGTAGCAAGGGTTTTGTACTCTTCGCCATCGGGTATGGTTACCACATGAAGTTGTGTCGCAGAGAGTTTTGAAAGTAAGGTATCCAAATGATACCCCGCAACCGTTGGGTTGGTTACGACAACCACGGAAGTGTCAAAAGTAAGTGTGGGTAATGCATCAATCGTGATGTCATAGGTAATGCTTTGTGTTTCTGCCAATTTGATAGGGACAATCATCAATAAAACCTTGCGTTATAATTGGTATTATATTATCTCAGATAGGCTTAAAAAGCGCTATCTTAGGACTCTGTGATGGCAAAAGGGATGAGAAGTTTTGGATGTTTGTGGCTTGTGAGTAAAAAGTCTTGTACTTTAGATGAGATGAATTTTCTAAAATTATCTGTGTTTAAACGTTTTTCAAATGGTGCAATTTGTAAAACATTCTCTTTTTTAGAAAGTTCTCTAATGGGGTTGGCAATTTTTTGTTCTATGTTGATGTCCATAGTGAAAAGGTGCGCCAAGGTTTCATAATGTTCTAGCACCATTTTCTTACTCTCAAAGTCCCCGTCAGGGTCAAAGTCAGCGAGGGTCAGCATTTTTCCCAAAGTCTCAGAAATGTCAAAGGCTGTGGCAGAAATGGACTCCATTTTTTCATGTTCACGCATCAGTATCACAACGCCTGTCGCCTCTTCTAATCTTTCATTTCCGAACAAATACACCAACTTTTTTAAGTCATACAAAGTTTTCTTTAAATCATCTGCTTCAAAGGTAGCAATGGAGTTTATAATGAGACCAACATTGTACTCATGTATATCGAACTCAACCAGTCTGCTTACATCTTCTGTAGTATAAGCAATAGAGATAGAGACGTGCTCTGACTCATAAGACTTTATCTCGTCTATGAGTGCAAAATCATTGGGGTAAATAATACGTATATGTAACACTTTCTCTTCTAGCTTCCCTAATAAATAGAGACACTCATGAATGTACGAGATCGCAAACTTTTTGTCATGTCTAAAGTCTAAAAGTAGATAAATGTCTTTTCCAAAAGGTTCAGGGAAAAGTCCTATACGTTTGTTGATGGTTTTATAGACACCATCTAAGACCAAAGGTTTACCCACAATGAGCAAGGTGTCATTGGGTTTAATCATCGTAGCTGACGTGGGTAAAATCTGTTTTCCATCACGGTAAATCGCAGAGATTTTCCATTTACGCTGCACAATGGAACCTATGTGCCTGAAGGCATAAGAAGAACCAAAAGGAATATGTACCTCCATAATCTCACCAGTACCAAGACCTACATTTTGTGCCACCAATGGCACGTTTGGAAGTTGGTCATAAAGGTGTGCAGCCAAAAGTGAGTCAGCATGTACAATGGTAATGTTTTCATGATCTTTACCTAAATTTTCTTTCTCCCAATGGTTTAAAAGAACAATACGTGCTTTGGTATGGAGTAAGTCAAGGTTTTTTAAAACATACTGTGCATCTTCATAGTCTTCCATTACTATAAATAAATTGGAAAACTTTGTCCCAGACATAATGATGGAAAGTTTTGAATAACTCGTAGGGTCTGCATCGATGAGTTTAATGTTTTGAGACACTTTCTCTGGCAGCGTATCTTCTTTATAGGAAACAACATGGTAATGGTTTTCAGCCACCCTGTTTTTACTCACCCAATCAATAAAATGTTTGGCCACAGAACCTGATGCCAAGATAAGTATATTTTTTTTCATTTACGCCCTAATAAATTTTGCTATAATTCTCTTTTCCAAATTAAAGGGATATTATAACACAATGGAATTTCAGATAGATAAAACAGATGGACATGCCAGAGCCTGTACCATCAAAACCGCACACTCAACCGTACAAACTCCCGTCTTTATGCCAGTAGGTACAGTAGGTGCCGTTAAAACCCTTGATGCCACAGATTTGGCGACATTTATAAAACCAGAAATTATTTTGGCAAACACGTACCATATGTACATTCGTCCAGGTGATGATGTGGTGGCGAAAATGGGAAAACTCCATGGTTTTACCAAATACCCAAAATCTTTCCTCACTGACTCTGGAGGGTTTCAAGCCTTTTCACTCTCTAAAAATGTCAAGATAGACGAAGGGGGCATTACTTTTGCTTCTCATGTAGATGGTTCAAAACATTACTTTACCCCTAAAAAAGTTATAGACATTCAACACAACTTAGGGTCAGACATCATGATGATACTTGATGACCTTGTGGCTTTGCCTGCCACACAAGAACGTATTGCTGCGAGTATTGACAGAACCACACGCTGGGCACAGGAATCCATAGACTACTTTAGAGAAAAACAAAAAGAAGGTGTGGGTGTAGATCAAAATATCTTTGCCATTATTCAAGGGGGGACAGACAATGCTTTTCGTGAAAAATCAGCCAAAGAACTCTGTGCCATGGATTATGATGGTTTTGCCATTGGTGGTCTTTCTGTCGGTGAAGCCAACCAAGATATGTATGACACAGTAGAATGGACGACACAGTTCATGCCTGAAGATAAACCCCGTTACCTCATGGGTGTGGGAACGCCTGAAGACTTGGTAGAAAATGTTTCGCGTGGTGTAGACATGTTTGACTGTGTCATGCCAACGAGAAATGCCCGAAATGGTACGCTTTTTACCTCTTTTGGAAAAGTCAATATTAAAAAACTAGAATACAAAATTGATGAAGGGCCTATAGACCCTGAGTGTGAGTGTATGGTGTGTCAAACGTATTCACGTTCGTATTTGCGCCATATGTACCGTGCGAGAGAACTTACCTACTTTAGATTAGGTACCATTCACAACCTTTACTACTACCTGAATCTCATGAAAGAGATGAGAGAAGCGATTTTAGAAGAAAGATTTGAGGCATTTAAAGTAGACTTTTATGCAAAAAGAAGTTAACGCTTATCTTCTTCCCCTAATCTCTTTGTCATCACAATAAGTAGTGCAATCGCAAGCACTTCCGCGATGACAAATAAAATTAGACCATTTCCTATAGCTAAACCCAACATTAACTTACGCCAATCTCTTTTTCCAGTAAGAGATCCAAGTACTTTTGAGTTTGGCTCTCGCTGTACGTTTTAAGTTAGAAGGCAAGTTCTGACGTAAGTTTTTCTCTAATCTTTTACTCAAACTTTTACTTTTCATAATGGCATTAAACCCACCTGCACCCTGCTGGTGTGATCCATAAATAGAAAAGGCAGAAACTCTATGTCCATTTCTTTTTAAAGATTTAATGTTATCAGTCATAATGGCTTTAAAAATTTTATCTTGGTTACGTGGCTTTTTCCACTGTGCAACTGGAATATGTAACTTTTTAGAATAATATTTAGCTGTTTTAGGCATCACTTGGTAACGTCCATAGGCACCAGAACTTTTATTTCTTGTCGTATATTTACCTGTGGTTGTCTCGATTTTAACAAGAGACTTTACAATGTCATCCATTTTGGCATAGCTAACTCCTGCATGTTTTGCAAGTTTTGGGTAGGCAGCATGTGAAACTGTACCCGCAAATAAAAGCATAAAAGGCACTGTGAATTTTTTTAATCTTCTGAGTATGTTTGTAAGTGTAATGTAAAAGCTATCGATATTTTATCCTTTCTATCGTTTAAGTGATTCTAGAGTAGTATAATTTTTCTCTGAGCGTAAGGGCATATTTCAGAAATTATTTTTCTAAATATGGCTAGTAGCTTGTCATGTCTCGTGTAGGTAGGGGACTTTAGCTGAAGGTGTTTCTTTAAAAGTATGTTCTAAGTGGGCATCTTGGTCATCAAAAAAGATATCTGCACCAAAGGCTTTGATGACTTCATACTTCTGTACACCCCCTTGGAAAAAGGCTTCATCTACACGAACACCCCACCCTTCAAGTGTTCCAAGAACACGTTCATGGGTAGAGAAGCTTCGTGCCGTCACAAGGGCAGTACGTATGGGTGAAGACTCCATAGGAAAGGTGTCTTGTATTTCTGAAATGATTTTCAAAAATTTGAAGAAAGGACCTTTACTCAAAGGGTTCTTCGCATTTTCACGCTCATGGGCAATGAAAGCATCTAAGCCACCCTCTTGGTAGACTTTCTCACTCTCATCTCCAAAAATGACCGCATCCCCATCAAACGCAATTTTGACCATGTCTGACTCTTCTGATGAAATAGGCGTATGGGGTAAGATGGTAGCCGCAGCCACACCAGAGTTTACTGCTTCTTCAACGTCAGGTGCATGCACAGAAAGAAAGAGGTCTACTTTAAAGGCTTCGAGGTAACGTGCCACGGGTGTACCTGCTGTCCAACCTGTTCTTTCTATGTCTAAGGCATAGTGTTCAATGGAGCGTCCTATACGCAGACCTGTGGCGGCATTGTTACGTGAGAGTATAATCACTTCTATGAGTTTATTTTCAAAACGTTGATTAATCGCCAATAGGTTTTGTACAAATCTAAACGCTGAACCTTTGGCCAAAGGGTTGTCCAAGTTTTCAAGCTGATGGGTATAATAAGATTCTAAGCCCTCTTTATCAAAAATGGCATTCTCTTCTTCAAGATCAAAGAGTGCACGTGATGAGATGGCAATAACAAGTTTGTCATGCAAGGCATAAGCCATACGTTTCCTTTTTTAGTGATAGACAATCTTCTGAACCATCAGTCACTTTTATTAAGTCAGACTATAATAGTCAAATTCTTTAAACCAAAGGTAAACAATGGATACACTTTTTGTCTACGGCACACTGATGCCAAACTGCCCTAATGCACACATCATGGAAAACATAGTAGGAAAGTTTATGCCTGCCACTGTTCAAGGAGAACTCATTGCCGCAGGTTGGTCTGCTTCCATGGGTTACCCTGGTATTAAACTAGATGGACATACAGACACCGTACATGGTTTCTTGTTTTACTCAC
>WTAE01000256.1 GCA_013139765.1 Sulfurovum sp. | reverse complement strand
TTCACTTTGACAGAAATATTCTGTCTGATGAAGCTCTTGTAAGACAATCAGTTCAGCCCCAGAATTGGCAGCTTCTTTAATGTGTGTACGTGTGACGCTTAAGGTCTTCTCTTTTGATGCGTAAAATTTTTGTTGTATAAGTGCTGTTTTCATAGTTACAATAATAACATAAAATTATGTAAAGCATAAAATTTAAGATAAATTTAAACAAATTTTTATTCTCAGCTAAGTTAAACCTATTAAGATGTGGCACATAAAAAGATGAAAAAGCCAAACTTACTGTGAAGTAAGGACGGAAAGCTATGGGTCTTTAGTCAGCTAAAGATTGCCAGGTTACCATCGGTCTCACAGGTGCATGCCGCCTAAGTATTCCCACTTTTTCTATTTTATAGTACTTTTTAACAATAGGAAACCATATATGACATTAAAATACCAACTACTCACACTCTCAAGCACACTAATATTTATAGGTTGTAGTGGAGGAGGAACTGATAGCGTGGATACCACAAGTAACGAAACTGCTGCTTCTTCAGGAGCCACTTCAGGTTCTGTAACAATTACCACACCTAACCCTTTTCCTGCAGAAGTCTTACCCGCAGATACGATTAGCGCCTATTTGGATGTGATTAATACTGCACGGGCTACAGGACGAGAGTGTGGTGTTCAAGGATATTATCCTGCTACATCTGCAGTCACATGGAATGACGAACTTTATGCTGCGGCTATGGAACATAGTACTGATATGGCAGAGAGTAATACTTTTGGCCATAGTGGTTCAGGGACAAGTTCTGACTGGACAGGCATAGAGTATGGCAAAGAGAGTACTTCTCAAGAACGTACAGAAAACAATGGCTACCAAAACTGGAAAGCCATAGGGGAAAACCTGACAGCAGGTACCGTAGTAGATACAGCACAAGAAGCTGTAGATAACTGGATAGAAAGTGATGTGCACTGTGTCCAACTCATGAACCCTGCATATACAGAAGTTGGGATGGCTTTAGTGTACGAAGAAGCGTCTCAATATACGAACTATTGGTCACAAAACTTTGGGGCTAAACGTCAATAATCCAATTACATAGTTGAACAGTGTAGGCTTCCTCCCTGTTCACTGTACCTGAAAAAATTCATTAGAATAATCTCTCATTTTATTTTTATATAAGTTTAATATATTAAGATGTAAATATAAAATGATGAAAAAGCCAAACTCGCTGTGAAGTGAGGGCGGAAAGCCATGGGTCTTTTTTAAGATTGCCAGGTTGCCATTGATTTATAGGTGCGCTTGATAGATGTAAGCTGCCTAAATATCCACTCTTTTTCTACTTTTATAATATTTTTTAACAAAAGGGAACCATTATGAAATTAAGATACCAATTACTCACACTCTCAAGCGCACTAATCTTTATAGGCTGTGGAGGTGGAGGAAGTGACAGTGTAGACACTGCAAACAGTGACACAGCATCTTCTGCAGGAGCTAGCTCAGGTTCTGTAACGATTACAACACCCAACCCTTTTCCTGCGGAGCTTTTATCAGAAGAGACGATTACTGCATATTTGAAGGTCATTAATGCTGCACGTGCGGCAGGACAGGACTGTGGTAGCCAAGGACAAAAGTCTGCAGCGCCTGCAGTGACATGGAGTGAGGCACTTTATGGTGCCGCAATGGAACACAGTACAGATATGGCAGTGAGCAATACTTTTGCTCACAGTGGTTCAGGTACAAGTTCTGACTGGACAGGTATAGATTATGGCAAACAAAGTACTTCTCAAGAACGTACAGAAAACAATGGTTATCAAGATTGGAAGACGATAGGGGAGAACCTAACAGCAGGTACGGATAGAGATACCGCACAAGAGGCTATAAATGCATGGATAGAGAGTGATTCTCACTGTGCCATACTCATGAACCCTGAATACACAGAAGTTGGTATGGCGTTAGTGTACGAAGTTGACTCTAAACTTGACTACTATTGGACACAAAACTTTGGCGCGCTGCGCTAAACTACTTTACAACTTGCATGGTTGAACAATGGAGTGAACCTCCTTGTTCAATCAGTTTCAAACAATTCACCGGAATAATCTCTTTTTCTGGAAATAAATCTTTGAAAATTTCTCCCACTTTTACATCATTTTTATCATTATAGGTAGGATAAATCAATGCATCATTACAAATGAGAAAGTTTGCATACGTTGCAGGCAGTCTTTGCCCCTCTTCATTGTATTTGGCTTCACACATAGGAAGTTGAATAAGATTGTATGGTTTTCCCTCTTTTGTCTTAAAGGTTTTTAACTCTGCTTCCATTTTTTTCAAAGTTTCATAGTGCTCATCTTCTTTCTCTTCACACGTGACATACACAATCTCTTCTTTGTTGACAAAACGTGCCAACGTGTCAATGTGTGAGTCTGTATCATCCCCTGCCAAATAGCCATGGTTTAACCATAAAATACGTTCTGTACCCAAGGTACTTTTGAGTTTTTCTTCTACTTGAATTCGAGAGAGACCACCGTTTCTGTTGGGATTACATAGACATGTTGAGGTCGTCAAAATAGTCCCAGCCCCATCACTTTCAATGGCACCTCCTTCAAGTACAAAGTCTATCTTTTCTAAAGGGGTAGTCCCCATGTATCCTTTTTTGTGTAAAGCACTGTTGACACTGTTGTCAAGTGTCGCTTCAAACTTTCCACCCCAACCATCAAAAGTAAAGTCAAGCAGTCTGTTTTCGTCATTCTCTTTGATACTGATGTATCCGTAGTCACGTATCCAGGTATCATTGGTGGGGAGTTCTATAAACGTCATGTTTCTTGTAGAGCAAAACATCGAAGCAATTTTCTCTTTGTCTTTACAAATAATATATACAGCTTGCCCATACGCAATGGCTTGCGCAATACGGATGAAAGGTGAAAGTGCTTCATTTAAGTCAGCATCACCCTCGGCCCAATCCGTCTCTTCATGTGGGAAAGACATTAAAACACAGAGTTGTTTCTCCCATTCTGCAGGCAGTACTTTCAATTTTAACTCCTCTATTGGGCTGTGATGGCAATCACACCCTACGATATTATCAAATATCTTGGCTATAATTATCTATGGCATTTATAAACATAAACAAAGAAAATTTCTATCACAATCTTAACCAAATAGCGCTTCAAACTGGCTCTTTAGAAAAGGTGGCTATTGTGCTTAAAGACAATGCGTATGGGCATGGTTTGGAGCTTATGGCAGGTTTGGCTTCGGAACATGGCATCGCCCATGCAGTTGTACGTAATACCTACGAAGCAGCGAAGATTGAAAGTTTATTTGAAAGTATACTGATACTGGGAGATAAAGTTTTAAAACATGAGAAATACAGCTATGCACTGAACAGTCTTGAAGCCATCAACGAGGCAGAAAAAGGTGCAAAAGTAGAACTCAAAATTGACACAGGTATGCATAGAAATGGCATAGCGCTAGAATCACTTGATGAAGCCTTGGGGCAGATAACAAAACAAGGGTTAACCCTTGTAGGGGTAATGACCCATTACCGTTCTGCAGATGTTTTAAGTTCAGAGTTCTTTTGGCAGCAAAAGGCTTTTGAGAAGGTCAAAGAAAAAGTCCGTCAAGTAGGCTTTGAAAACGTACGTTTTCATTCGCACAACTCGGCTGCCATTTTAAGAAACAAACACTTTTCGGAAGATATGGTACGTGTGGGCATCGCTGCGTATGGTTACAATGAACTTGAAACTCCTTTTGACAAAACCAGACTCAAACCAGTCCTTTCACTACATGCAACTAAGATTGCAACAAGGGTATTAAGAGCCGGTGAACGTGTAGGCTATGGTGGTGACTTTACTGCCAAAGAAGATATGACAATTTCCACCTATGAGGTGGGGTATGGAGATGGTTGGAGAAGAGGGGATGTATCAAACCCTTATGTGACACCAAAAGAGGGTAACATTTTAGGCCGTGTCTCCATGGACTTTGTGGCACTGGCTTCTGAAGAAGATGAGGTGTGTATTATGAATGATGCTCAAGAGGCTGCAAAACAGTTGGGTACGATCTCTTATGAAATCATCACAAACTTACACCCTGACATCACAAGGGAAGTTATCTAGAAACCCATTTGTTCTTTGAGTAGGGCTTTAGCCTTCTCTCTTTCTGTGAGAGGTGTTGCTACCTTTTCAACGCTTTCTTTTGCCACATAAGGTGCTTGTTCTATAGGTATGTCAGGCTTCTTAGCTTTCATATCGAAGATAATGAGATTATCAGGTACTTTTTTGGGTAACGCTTTCACTACTACTTTAGCTTTAGTATCTGTTTCATAGATAACATTTTTTTCTAATGCTATGGTGCTAGTACGATTCTCTTCTACTTTCTCTATTATTTCTGTTTTTACATGGGCATTATGTGTCACTTCTTTGGTTGCTTTGACAATAAGCACTAAGACAAAGAGAAAAGCCACAATCATAAGTAAAAATATAAAATAAACTAACCATCGCGTCCATGACTTTTTTTTAGGTGGTTTTTTAATTTTTGGAGTTTTTTTGTTTTTGGGAGGAGTTGTATCAGTGGCACTTACATTCTCATCATCAATTTCTTGCATGATTTGATTTAGAACATCGTCTTTGGGTGCTTTATTGATATTAACTATTTTTTCCATGATGTATATTCTAGTGAATTTAACTTTGGTGGAGATGAGGGGAATTTAATATTACAGTATATCTAGCTATATTTAGTTATTAATTTTTAAAACCCATTAAAACACCCATTAAAATTTATTATTGAAAGGTTTAATAACTATATTCTAAATATAAATAATTATACAAAAAAATAGCTTCTAATATACTATACAGTTTTTAATAAATTGTTATTAATTGAAATGACTTTTCTATATTAAAGCCAAAGGGTATATAATAGCTATTGAATAATATAATGGCATTTATCTAAAAGAAAAATAATAAAGTAACATTCTAGTTGTTTTTCAAGCATATATATTTTTGAATAAAAAACTATGGTGAATTATTTGGGTACTAAAAAACAAGAAATCTTAAGACTAGTATCAAAAAAACTATTTGAATACTTTGTTATAAATAGAAAATATTATGCTCTTCAGCAGGGTAATTTTTACTATGCAAAAAATCTATTTGTTAATCAGAAAACAATTGAACATATTTTAGAAAATAAAGAAAGCTTTATGTGTTATCAAGAAGATAACAATTATATTAAGTGGATATGTTTTGATTTTGATATTAATAAAGAAGTAAAAGAAAGTAAAGAGTTTGAAAAAAATATAAATGAATTATATAGTCAATTACTAAAAAGTATCGAAAAAGTCGTTGAATTTCTCAAAAGTAAGGATATAGATTATTTATTAGAGTTTTCAGGTAATAGAGGGATACATCTTTGGATATTGTTTGATAATGATATTACTAGACAAGATGGTTATATTATTTTTAACAGTATTTTAGAACAATCTGATATGGAAATGAATAGAGAAAAGTTTTCTTTAGATAAATATCCAAAATCTCTTTATTCTAGTAGTAATACAGATAAAGGTACGGGTGTAAAAATACCGTTGTCTTTTCATCAAAAATCAAAAAAATATGCATTATTGTTTACAGAAATTCAAGAATTTGATTTAAGAAAAATATATAGAGAGAAATTAGGTAGTAGTTTTTTAGAATCTCAATATAAAATACTAGATGAATATCGAAAACAAAATAAATCAGAATTATTTGAAAAATTATGTATTACACAAGAAGTTATAGAGCATGAAGAATCAAAAGAAAACTTTCTTGATTCAACAAAAATTTCATTTAATGATAAAGACTTAGAAAGTATTATATTATCATTAAGTAATTGTAAACATCTTAAAAATATTTTTTTAAAAGATATACCTAATGAAAAAGAAAGAAGAATCATTGTTGGTTTATTGGGGCAGCTGAAAGATGCTGATAGAAAAATAGGTAAAGAATTACTTTATGAATATTTTATGAGTAGGAAAGGTGCAGTACAAAGTATAATTAATCAAAGATTATTGTATTCAGACAAATTATGCCCTCCTACTTGTAATTATTTTAGAGATGAATACAGCGATAATTGTAAATGTGACTCTATTGAGAAGACGCCACTAGAATTTTTAGATGGTTTTGAATATATACCATCTCATACTTTTGACTTTAGTGAAGAACTGTTTTATGATATAAAAAAATCTCAAATAAAATATACAAAACAAAATGATGAGATTACACTTTTTCACACTTTAAATAACTTAAAAAAGCTTGAATACCTATTGATTAAGAATGATGTAGAGAATTTCCTTTCAAGTTCCTTTCTATACGATAATAACTACACTTATGAGAGACAGGAAGAAAATAAAATACGTACACTTTATTCTATAAGTGCTAGAGATAAAATTATAACAACCTACGCTACAAAATTATTAGATGCAATCTTTTATAAAGAATTTTCATCATGCAGTTTTGGATATAGATTTAATCAATCTTTTAGACAAAATGATATTTTTGAAAACTGGCTAAAGCAGTGGAATATTTATATTAAAGAACTAAAAACTCTTATTTACTCAGAAGACTTCAAAGAATATTATATTTTAAAGCTTGATTTAAAATCATATTACAGTTCCATAGATTTAAGTAAGTTACAAATAGAGCTTAAGATGGCTATTGATGAGAGCTATAGAAATAACACAATTATAGAAAGTGAAAAAAAAGTATATTTCAATATTATTGATAATCTTTTAAAACTCTCAAAAGATATTACAAAAAATGATAGAAAAGGGCTTCCTCAAGGTCCCGCTTATGCAAGATATTTAGCAGAACTTTACTTAACATCATTAGATTCTATAATCGAAAAAAATATAGGAAGAGAAGGTTATTATTATCGTTATGTAGATGATATATTTATCATAATGCCTGATAAAAAGTCTATAGATAATATTGAAAAAGAGATTATTCAGCATTTAAGTACGAAGTATTTAACACTTAATGAAGATAAAACGTATAAAGGTATGATTAATAACTTTAAAGTAATTTTTGAAGGTTATGTAGATAACACAAAATATTTTATTGACCAAGTTCAAAAACATGAAAGTACTAGAACAAAAACAACAATACATCATGCTTCATCAAAATTAATTGAGTTAATTGAAAATAAAGATTCAACTATTAATGATAAAAATTTATCTTTTTTGTATACACACTTAGACCATTCACCTATGGTACAAAAGAAAAAAGAAGAATTAGAAGAGTATGTGATAAAAGAATCAAAAGGCCGAGGTTCTTTTTTTAATATTTTTTGGAAATACTATTTTGATAAATATAAGTTTGATGAAATTGATTTTTCTATTTTTAATTCTTTAGAAGGATTAAAACGAGAATCATTTTTCAATTCGTTAATTATTCTATTAAATGGAAAGAAAGAAATAAAAAATAATACTTTAAAAGTTTTATTAGATAGTTTTATTAGTGATAATTTGTCCTCATTGGAAAAACTTCTATTATTGGAGATTTATATGTTAGATAGAAGTTTGTATGATTCAACTATTGTTGCATTAATTGGTGATGAAATAGGTATATATAATGATTTAATGCTTTCAGAGTTTAGCAAAGATATACCGGATGAGATCTTACATATTTTAGAATCAAAGCTAGCTGACTTAGAAGATAATACCAGATATGATTATTTATATAATATTATCCTTTTTTCAGATATTAAGAATACTGAAACTTTAAATCGGTTTTCAAGAATTTTTATAAATACTGTTAATACGAACGTGAGAGATGATGCAACATTTCGAGTCGATTATTTAGCTGAAGAAAATACTGCATTAAAGTATATACAATTACTTTATATTTCAACTCTTTTTTATAACGTTGAAGAAGGTGATGACTTTTTAAAGCTTTTATATCCTATATGGCATAATTTATTTTATAATTTGAATAAAAATGAAAGTCAAATTAATTTAGAAAAACTATCTTATTGGAAAGATAAGTTAGAACAATTATCATTGAAAGACTCAAATATACATCAGGTGTTACCACTGTTAAAAAATCATAAACATTATGAATTAACGAGTGGAAATGAAGATCGTTATAATATAATTTCTAGCTTTTTTGATTCATTGATAGAAATTATTTACTTAGACAACAAAGATGATATATCAGATTTAGAAGATTTAGTTGAAATAAAACAATATCTTATAGAGAAAAAAAATGTAAAATATCTTGAATGGTTAGATGGTGTGGATTCAGTATTTTATCCATCAAAAAATATTTGTCTTAAAAATAGTATTCATAATGATATAACTATATTAAAAAAGAGCAATCAAATTTTAGTGAGATTAAGAAGTAATTTTGAGTTTAAAAAACAAATTGACTATTTAACTATACAAGAAGAGTCAAAAGAAAATATTTTTGACGGAAAATATAAAACAATTATATATTCATATTCCAGTCAAGACTATATGAGCATATATGGTTATGATTATAAAAATATTTTTGAGTTTATTCAAAAATTAATGAAACTCTATAATAGTTTAAGTGAGTTTACTAGTGAATATTTTGATGAAGAAGTTTTTATAAACTTTTTCTATGAAGAGTTCAATGTCCATAAAGAAAGTTATTATCCATTGATACCATACGAAGGACACAATAGATTTTTTATAAAAAACGATGATAAATATAATATAAAAACCCCTATAAATTATGCTAACAATATTTTATCGTTAATAAATAATATGGAATTGCCTCTAATATATAATGATTCATCAAAAATTTTTGATAGTTTTGAAGATAATTTTTTCCCTAGAGATATATTTAATAAGTTAGCCTTTTTAGAAATTTTTTCTACAAAAATAAAAAGCAGTATTCCTCTTACAATATTTGAACTAGATAATAAATTAGTTGAAACTATTTTAGAGTATTTATCTCAAGAAAAAAGAACTTTTTATGAATTGATTAAAATTTATCTTAGTTATAACCGTGATGAAAATAAAAAGTATATTCTCTTTGATCATGTTGCTTCTATAGATTATTCAACACTATATGATTATTTGAAGATTATTGAAAAATCTTTGTTAAAAAACACTTTAGTTTCTGCATTGTTTCAGCTACAAGAAAAGAACCTTTATGAAAAACTTGAAAACTTGAAAGATTATAAAAAAATTATTCTTGATTTTGAAGTTGGAGATAGTGGTATAGAAATAAATATAGATGGTACTTTAGTTGATCTAAATGATATTGAGTACCTAGATATAAATAGAGATGAACTTTCTTTTATATCTAATGTTGGAGAAGATAAGTTGCCTTATCTTAAAAGTTCATTGCTATTTGTAGATTACTCTGGAGACACTTATAAATTAGTTGTAATACCTAAAATAATAGAAAAAGTATATAGCATTATAAAAGATCGAAGTAAAGCCTATATAAATGGGGGCAGTACAAATTTATTTCCAAAGGATATAACATTAGATGATTTAAAACAGGAAGAAGACTTTTCTAAGGCTGTTAAAGTACTTAGAAAGCACTATAGAAATAGTGAAAAGTTTAATACAAGACACTCTATTGAAAAACATCTATATGATTGGTTATCTATTTTTTCAGACATTAAAGATATTCAAGCGATGCTATATGTAATAGCAAATCATCAATATTTTTCAGATAAGGATGTAGATAATTTTATTAAAAATATTCAAGTATATCAAGCAAAAAATGAGTACTTAATTACTACACTTAAAACTGCAGAAGATAACAATGGAACACATAGGTTAATTACACTTAAAGAAGATGAAGATTTATGGAGAAGTTTAGACTTATTAAAATTTCCAAATAAGTTATTAAAGCTTAATAGGGACAAAATTGTATTTTTATCAGATAATATGGTATCAGGTATACAAACTATTAAAGCATTTAAAAATTATTACTTAAGTCATGATAAAACTAATCATAAAGAAGAAAGAAACAAAAATGATTATTTCTCTATTAAGCACTTTAAGAAGTTTAAAGCAAAAATCATGAGTTTAAAAGAGATAGTTTTTATATCGGTACTTTATACAGATAAAGCAAAAGAGAATATTGAAAAATATTTTCAAAGTATTGGATTTCATGGTGAGTTAAAATTTTTAGGAAATGAAAAAGCTTATGAAAGTTGTGTGTATTCTGGACTTACAAATGAGACACATAAAGAGTTATTTAAAAGTAGAATAAAAGATCTTGAGCTCTTAAAAGAAAATTTTGATATACCTTCTCTCAAGCTTTATAAAGATTATTCTGAAGTAAAAGAAAATGATAAAAGATTATCTAGCAGAAATATTATTGTTAGATTTCATTCTATGACTAAAAAAAGATTTTTTATTTTTACATTGAAGCCAAAATATTATGAAAATTCGCTGTTTCAATATAGAGAAGACGTAAAATAGTAAAATATTTTGAATAATCCCTTATGTAGAACGAATATATCTGGCTATGTGATTGGAAATAAGCTGAACATCTTCTTTTGAAATAATTTCTTTTTGACTATTAATGAATGACTTGAGGTTTTTTGGGTTAAGTGCCCATATATTGCTATTGTGTTTTCCTGTCATTTTTACGAACCATCCTGGAAATACCACGACAGGTTTGACATCCACTTTTTTAACTGTTAACTCTTCAATAATATTTTTAAGCCAAGTAGAACCAGCGGATACTTGTATTTGAATGTTATCACTATACTTTACGCCATTATAATAAAAGTCTAAGCCATCAAACTCTATCTCTGTTTTCCCTTTTATTGGCTTAGAATATGTTTTGGTTTCAATAAGGTATATACCTTTAGTTGATATGAGAATATGGTCAATATTAAAGCCATCTCCAATAATATCGTGATGTATTTTCATACCATCTTCTCTAAAACTTTCCAAATATTGTCCTACTGCTTTTTCTCCATCTCTACCTTGTTTTAAAGAAACAATTTTTTTCTTTTCTTTGAATATAATATAAATAAAGTATAGAATAACAGGGGTTCCTATTAATGTTATTAGTATTGGGTTAGGAGGAGATTGTAGATACCATTTTTGCCATTCCAACATAATTATAACCATTACCATCCCTACTATAAAAGCACCCATAGAAATTTTGTCTGATATACGTTTTTCTATTTCTTCATCAAGTGATTGACCAGCATGACGCAATGGTTTATTTTTGAGTGGTGATTTTTTATTTTTCAATCTCTACCTTAGTGTATTTGTTTGAGAGTATTCTAGCACAAATTACTCTCCTTGTAATGCACTGTATAGGTATATAGACATTATTTAAATAGGCTTGGTTTATTTTAGCTTTATTCTGGAAGTGTACCTTCTTTTTTTCTTTCCCAATAAGTTTCAGAGCTGATACATCGATTGATAATATTTTCCATATGCCAGAAAATAAAGGGGTCATGTGATAATGATAATCTGTGACGCATTAACTATCTTAAATTTAGTAATGAAAATATGATGTTGTGTATATTGATTATTGTGTATTGGTGGAGATGAGGGGAATTGAACCCCTGTCCTAAAATAGATAGAACTATGACTCTACATGCTTAGTCGGTGTTGTTAATTTTAATTAGGTTTTGTACTACACTCAAAACTTTGCCTAACGAGCTAGAATTCTCACACCATGGCATAGCTTCCATGGAGCATAGTCACCAGATGTGATACCCAAAATCCGATTAAGATGACACTCCTCGGTAGGGCAGTCCTCCGCGTGAGCGGGGTTAAAGACTTACGCTACTGCGTAAGCTGGACGGTAATCTGTGTTGTTTGCGTTTAAATGCGTGTGAGCCGCGTAACGGAATTGCTCAGTCCGACATGCACATAGCCCCGACTACTCCAGTCGAAACCAAGTCATCCCCATAATGGAAGTGTTAGGATTTTAACACTTTTAAGTTTTTTTGTCAATAGAAGAATTTAAATAATTTATACTTAATATACGTGTTAGGTTAATCTTATTTTACTATAATAGATTTTATATAGCGTAGATGCGGAATGTGGATAATAGGAGATGTGTATGATTAGTGTAAGTACCTACTATACAGACTTTATGGACTTGGAAAACTTTGTCCAAAATACGCTGATAGAGGACTCTCCTTCACTGCTTATTCAAATTTTTACAGCAACCAATGAATTGGCGTTTATTGAAACATTGTTAGAAAATGTGAGACATCTCTTGCCTCAAGCGGTAGTCATTGGGAGTACTACTGATGGTGAGATTCAGTCAGGAAAAGTTTCAACGGGAAAAACAGTCATCTCTTTTACTTCTTTTGAGGAGACAAGGCTAAAATCACTTATTGTAGACCATCAAGAAGATGGGTATTATTCAGGTAAGTCTGTGGCGGAAGCCTTGATTGAAGAGGATACGAAGTTAATTCTTGCATTTACAGATGGATTAAAAACCAATGGTGAATCTTTCTTAAAAGGTATTTCGGCGGTGAATGATTCTGTGTTACTTGCGGGTGGTCTGGCAGGGGACAATGCAACATTTACCAAAACCTATGTCTTTGACAAAACAACCATTACTGCACAAGGTGCCGTGGCTGTGGCATTTTCGGGTAAAAGTCTTTCGGTGAGCAATGACTACAGTTTTCA
>WTAE01000128.1 GCA_013139765.1 Sulfurovum sp. | reverse complement strand
CCCTTCGTTTTGAAGAAGCAGGTGCAGATATAGCAGACCTTGATGTCATATTATTGACACATTTACATGTAGACCATACCGCAGATATTCCTGCACTGCTGAAGTCTTCATTTTTCACTAGGGCTTCAGGGAAACTACAGATCTATGGGCCAAGTAAAAATAAATTTATGCCAAGTACCCAAGACTTTATAGACAGGCTTTTTGAAGATGATGAAGGTGCCTGGCAGTACTTAGGTGACCATCTTGACGGCTCTGCGCCATTACAAGTTAAAGCACATAATGTAAAAGATTCACGTAAAGTAAAAGTCATTTACAAAAAAGGCACTATTAGCATCTCTGCCATCTCTGTGCACCATGGTCCCATCCCTGCCATTGCTTACAGAGTAAACGTGGGAAACAAAAGTGTTACTTTTTCTGGAGACATGAATGGAGACTACCACACCTTAGAAAAGTTGGCTAAAAACACAGACATTTTAGTGGCACACAATGCGGTACCAAAAGGAAGCTCTGGTGTGGCTGCAAACCTTCACATGACTCCTGACATCATAGGTCAAATAGCCCAAAAAGCTTCTGTCAAAAAACTTGTACTTTCACATAGAATGTTAAGAACCTTAGGCAGAGAGAAAGAGACTAAAAGAGAAATAAGAAAAATGTATAGAGGAAAAGTATTTTTTGCAAACGATAAAAGTAAATATCAGTTCCGCTAAACAGAGTATAGAAAAAATAGTTTGGGGATTAAAGAGGTTTTAGGAAGAGCATAAGCCCTCCCTAAAGGTGAGTGGTATTACTTTTTTGTAGACTTGCTAGTGTTATCTGAGACTGAATCTGTTGATTTTCTCACATCATTAGAAACTGTTTTGGTTGAATCATTTGCATTATCTGAAACAGAGTCTGCTGAATCACGCATGTCATTTGATGCTGTGGTTGATGATTTTCTAGCATCATTCGAAACTGTTTTAGTAGAATCATTTACATTGTCTGAAACAGAGTCTGTTGAATCACGCATGTCATTTGAAACCGTAGTTGTTGACTTTCTCGCATCATTAGATACTGTTTTTGTTGAATCATTCACATTATCTGAAACAGTGTCTGTTGAATCACGAAGGTCATTTGAAACTGTGGTTGTTGACTTTCTTGCATCACTTGAGACTGTCTTAGTCGCATCTGTTGCATTGTCTGAAATGGCTACCGCACTGTCTTTAAAGTCTTTCGTCGCCATAGTTGAACTGTCTTTCATGTCACGTGAAGCATTGGTTACTGAATCTTTTGTATCTTCAGCAAGTTCAACTGTACTGTCACGTACATCTCTACTTACACTTGTTGTAGATACTTCTCCACTCTTCACTGTGGCAATCTCACTCGTTTTTAAGTCATCTGAAACTTTAACAGCTGTATCTTTTGCATCATGACCCAGACTTGTCGTGGTACGCTCACCACTTTTTGCTGTCTCAACCGCACCATCTTTCATTGAATCAGCAGTATCACGTGCATCATGACTCATACTTGTCACCGCATCTTTTGCATCACCAAACATATCACCAAAACTAAAGTCACCTGCTTGCATTGTTGTTAATATACCTACTGTTATAAGACTTACTACGATTACTTTTTTCATTCATTTCTCCTTTTTGAAATAGTGTTATCTACTACAACTATAACCTTGTGGTTCTAAAATTATTCTTAAAAATACAATAAATCAATAAATTTTAATCATATTTGTTTCTAAAGTTAATATATTTAACTTATGCTTTGTTTTAAAATTTATTTCGTTATACTTGAGTAAATTAATCATTAACAAAAAAGGAAAACCATGAAAAACCTCGCTATTGCCCTACTCCTAAGCTCTGTACTTTTTGCCCAAGACTACACAAAAGAAGATCGTATTAAAGATATGCAAATCATGGCAGCTGCCATGTCCAATATAGAAACAGGTTTTTTCTATAACAATAATGACCTTGTACAAAAAGGGGCACTAAGTCTTTCTGATGCCATTCGTAGAATAGAACCACCTTTGGAAGAAAAAGAAGAAAAAGATCCAATGACACGTTACATGAATGAAAAAGTTAAGTTTACAAATAAGCTAGCAAAGAAAATCAATGACAAAACAAAAGTGATTATCCAACGTTTTAAAGAAGGGGATACGGCACAAGCCGTTCAAGCCTATACGAAGATCATGACAAAATGTATGGAGTGTCATTCTCAAGTGCGTAATTGGTAAAATATTCAGATAGACTATAAGAGTTACAAAAAGAGTTAAAAGGGATATACCTATTGAAAAATAATTTATTTATTACGCTTATATTTTTAATGTTCACACAAATCAATGCTTTTGAACTTCCTATTACAGGTACCGTTGTCTCCTATAACCAAAAAATGATTGGTCCACGGTACATGGGGTATGTAAAACATATTTATTTTGATATCGGAGACAAGGTCAAGCGTGAAGATGTTCTTTTTGAACTCGAATCTGCTGAGTTTGATATTTTAAGAAGTCAGGCTGACCTTGCCTTGGAACAAGCCATCTCTATTGTAGATATTTACCGTACACGTATGCGCTCCATTCAAAGAGAAAAACTCCTGCTTAAATCTAGAGGTTTTGCCAGTTCAGCAGACTTTGAGAACTTAGATTTGACAGCAGACAATGTGGCGGCAGGACTAGCCTCTGCACAGGTGCTTGTCAAAAATGCTTCTGAGAAAATCAAGCAAGTCTCGACTATTACTGGGTACCTTGAAATCAAAGCACCCAATGATGGTATTATTGTTGAAAAACGTATTCGTGTGGGTGACATGGTTGGCCCGGGTATGCTCAGTATGATTGTGGTTGATCTTGACCATTTACAGATTGAAGGTGAAGTCGCAGAGTCTGACCTCCCTTACATCAATAAGTTCCAAAGAGTTAAAATTTCTATTCCCTCATTACGGTATAAAACACAGGGTATTGTGAAGTCTATTGTCCCCAGCGCCAATCCTATGGCCCACACCTTTAAAATTATTGTTGATTTTGACAAAAGAAATGCTAAAGTCTTTCCCGGCATGTATGCCAAGATTCTTATTGATGTGGATGATAAATACCTTAGATCAGAATATGGTAACGAATAATGCCGTATCAAAGTCAAAATATAGCCGGTAGACTCGCCCAAACATTTTTGAATAATCCACTCACAATGGTTATGGCTATCTCTATATTTTTACTTGGATACATCACACTAAATATTGCACCAAGGGAAGAAGACCCTCAAATCGAAGTCAGTGGAGGCTCCATCATTGTAATGATGCCCGGTGCATCTCCTGAAGCCATCACCAATGTCATTATTAAGCCTCTTGAAAGACGTATTCGTGAAATTAAAGGGGTAGAGCATATTTATGGTACAGCCATGAATAATGTAGGTATGGTTAACGTACAATACCTTATTGGTGAAAATAGAGAAGACTCCAATTTAAAGCTTTATGATAAGGTGATGCAAAATATGGACAGCCTTCCACAAGGTGTCAAACCGCCCTTAATTAAACCTTTTGATATCGATATTGATATACCTGTTGTGACCGTAGCTTTTTACCAAAAAAATTCAAAGAAACAAGGCACCGTTGAACAGTACCACTTCCTCCGTGAAATTCAACAAGAAATTAATGCCATTGACAACGTATCAAAAAGTACGCTAAAAGGGGTTCACCATCCTCAATTTAACATCAAAGTAGATCTTGATAAACTCTCAGGGTACCATCTATCTATAGGACAGATTTCACAATCAGTGCAAGCCATAGCCAATAATGCTCCCAATATTGACACCGCTTCAAGTGATTCTTCCATCATTGTATTTGGTGTGCAAAACAGTATTGAGGATATTGATGATTTAAGCAACCTTATTGTTGCCCAATACCGAGGTTCACCTATCTATCTCAAGAATGTAGCCACAGTAGAATACAGTTATGACATCCAAAACTTTCAATCTTCACAAATTGCTATGCGAGAGGACAACAACACTTTTGACACGCCTGTCAATCAAGTCACTTTAACTGTTTCTAAACTCAAGGGTACCAACGCTGTGTATATTGCAGAAAATGTTATTGAAAAGCTAAAAGAGAAAAAGACAGATTTAAATGAGATGGGCATTGCATATATTGTCACACGGAACTATGGTCTGCGTGCAGATGAGGCGGTAAGTGAATTAATTCATCACCTTGTTATCACCATCGCTATCATTGGACTTATCCTTATACCTTTTTTAGGATGGAGAGAGTCATTAGTGGTATCTATCGCTGTGCCGATGATTCTAGCGACCACACTTTTTATTGCTTATATGTCAGGTCAGACCATTAATAGAATCACCCTCTTTGCCTTCTTGCTTAGCCTTGGGCTCATTGTTGACGACGCCATTATAGTCATTGAAAACATACATAGGCGTATGCATCTCAAAGAGTCTGAAGATCAAAGTTTTGATGAAGTGATTGTTGAAGCAACAGATGAAATAGGCCCCTCAACCAATATCGCGACCATAGCTATTATACTTACCATGGTACCTATGGCCTTTGTGGGTGGGATGATGGGACAATTTATGAAGCCCATTCCTTTAAATGTGCCTGTAGCACTGGCTATATCACTTTTGGTCGCTTATGTTTTTACACCGTATCTGGCTAAAAAGCTCATCAAACGTGCTAAGGGTAAAGATTAAATGGAAGCTTTAACTTATGCAATCTTAAATTCAAAAAAGAAAAAGAGAAGAGTCATTATTACGATTGTTCTCGCCTTTTTATTTGCAGTCATGATGATCCCCACTAAGCTTGTCTTAGCAAAAATGCTTCCTGGAAAGAGTGCCAATACCTTCAGTATCTATGTTGATACAGCTACAAACAGTTCTATTAAACAAACAAAAATGATTACATCTTGTGTCGTAAGCTACTTTAAAAAAGAAGCCAGTGTAACCGATATGGAAGTCTATCTTGCCCAAGGTGCACCACTTGATTATGCTGGATTGGTAAAAGGAAGTGCCCTTAAACGTCTTAAAAACCAAGCGGAGATTGTTGTGAACCTTAGCGACAAACATCATAGGGAAGAAGCTTCGTATATGATGGTGCATCGTATTCGTCCCCTCATACAAGAAAAGTGTGAGCCTCTTTTGAAGGGTACCACTATTAAGTTTGTTGAAATGCCTTCTGGTCCCCCTACCCTTGCAACGATTGTTATTAACCTTTTTGGTGATGATACAAAGTTGATTCGTAACACTGCAGAGACAGTGGCAAAGGTTCTTTCGCAAACAGAAGGTCTGGTAGATGTTGACATCATGCAAGATGACATCTATCCGCATTTTCAAATTATTCCTGATAAAGAAAAAATTATTCGCTCTGGCCTCAGTGTAGAACAGGTCAATAACATCTTATATCTTGCCTTTCAAGGTATGGTTGTCGCCGTTAAAAACTCCAAAATACAACAAGACCAGATTCCAATTTTTATCCGTTTAGATGATAGCAGTCGAACTATCACTCCCAATACAAGAGAAGGACTCTACTGGAAACTCTCCAGGTTGAAACTACTTAATCCTATGGGAATGATGATTCCTATTAAAGAGGTCATTACGGTAAAAGAAGTCGACTCAGACACAACCATCTCCCGTAAAGACCTCCGCAACCTTGTGACAATTACATCAGAATGTGACATGGTCTCACAAGTCTACCCTCTTCTCACTGCCAGAGACACGTTAATAGAAAAACTCTCTGAAAATTTTGAAGTTACTAAAGTACCTGGCATTACCACCTATATGTTTGACTTAAATCTTGTCGATAAAAAAAGTGGTAAAAAACTTTTATTGCGTTGGGATGGAGAAATGAAAGTCTCTTTAGACACCTTTCGTGACCTTGGCGGTGCTTTTATAGCTGCCTTAATATTGATGTTTTTACTGATGGTCGTCTATTATAAATCTTTTGCACTAAGTGGTATCATACTATTGGCCAGTTTTCTTTCCATTATCGGGGTAATTGTGGGTCACTATATTACCGATATCATCTCTCTTGTTTTTGCTGGTACTAACTTCTTTTTAACGGCGACCTCTCTTATTGGATTTATCTCCTTGATGGGTATTAGTGCGAGAAGTTCGCTTCTTTTGATTGACTTTTCCAAGGCCCTCATTCTTAAGGGTGTAGAAAAAAGAAGAGCGATTGCTATCTCTACTGCAACACGTGCTAAGCCCATCCTCATGACTGCCATTGCCATTATCTTAGGGAGTCTTTTACTGGCAACCGATCCAATTTTTGGTGGATTAGGCATTGCCTTAATCTTTGGCTCAATTGCGGCAACAGCAGTCTCCTTGTTTCTTGTACCTGTGCTGATTGACAACACTGACGCTATCTGTCCCATAGGTGAAGATGAAAGACCCAATCCACATCCAGGAGAAGGCATAAAAGAACATGTAACCCCTGACAAGTTAGGATTATAAATTAAAAAAGGAATTTAAATGAAAAAATCGATGAATATACTTCTCATCTCGCTGATGAGTACACTTACACTGAGCGCAGATGTAAAGAAAGTGATGTACCCCAATGGAAAAGTAAAATTTATGCGTACCTATGACAAGGGCGTACTCAATGGTGTGGCACGGTCTTACTATAAAAATGGGAGCTTAAAAACAGCAACAACCTTTGCCAAGGGAAAAGTAAATGGCATGACCTATGGGTATTATGAGAATGGTGTTTTAAAAGCAGAAATTCCTATGGTTAAAGGAAAGGTTGATGGGTATCAAAAAGAGTTTTATGAGAACAAACAACTTCGCTCGATTTCTCAATTTAAGAATGACATCAATGTAGGTAGCAAGAAAGTCTATTATCCTGATGGAAACCTCAAAGCAAAGCTCTACTTTAATGAGAAGGGAAAACTTGAGGGAACTGCGCAAGAGTATTACCCCAATGGTAATAAAAAATATGCCATTAAAATGGAAGATGGCGTGGCAAAAGAGGGTTATATTTATGAAAAAAATGGAGATAGACGTAAATTAAATCAGCACGATATTGCAGAACTTGGATTATAAAAACAAAG
>WTAE01000074.1 GCA_013139765.1 Sulfurovum sp. | reverse complement strand
CTAAATGTCCGTAGTACTCGTCATTTAGTGTTATATGTGGTTTGGGTGCGCTTCTCCAACCGAGAAAACGTTTAAATTTTTGGATAAAAAGCATGATAAGAGAGTATATCCTCTCTTATCTTAAAAGCATAAGCAAAGTTGCTTAGGAGAGTCAGCTTAGTTAGTAGCTGCTGCAGCTTGCGCTGCATGTTTCTTCATTGTTCTAAGTGTAGACGCTGCTACTCTTACTCTTTTTGTTGATCCATCTTCAAGTGTGATTTTCACAGATCTTAAGTTTGGAAGTTGTCTTCTTTTTGTTTTGTTGTTTGCGTGAGAAACATTGTTTCCTGTTAATGGGCCTTTGCCCGTAATTTCACATCTTCTTGCCATGATATTTCCTTCATAATGATACCGTTGTTAAAAACGGTGAATAATTTGTGGGATTATAGACAATTTGAACATAATATTTGCTTAAGTTATTTAGTTTTAAGATATTTTTGTCTCACCTTTGTTTGAGAATAGCGAGACAAACGACCACTTATGCACACTATGGTATAATCATATTAATTCATTTCTAGGATATTTATGTTAGTAGCTCCCAGTATTTTATCAGCAGATTTTGGCAAATTGGCTGAAGATGTTAAAGCCATTTGTGAAGGTGGCTGTGACCTTGTACACGTCGATGTGATGGATGGGCACTTTGTTCCTAACCTTACTATTGGTCCTGTTGTTGTTGAAGCCGTAGCCAAAGCAGCCACAAAACCTTTGGACATTCACCTTATGGTAGAAAACAATAGTTTTTTTGTGGATCTCTTTGCGCCTTTAAAACCAGGTTTTATCTCTTTTCATATTGAAGAAGAGAAACATCCCCATAGATTGATACAGAAAATCCGTTCACTGGGTATTCGTCCAGCGATTACACTTAACCCACATACACCACCAGAAGCCATAGAGTTTTTACTCGAAGATGTAGATATGGTTTTACTCATGTCAGTCAATCCCGGTTTTGGAGGACAAAAGTTTATTTCTAATGTTGTAGAACGCGCGGAGCGTCTTAAAGTACTAATAGATAAAAGAAACCCAAAATGTCTCATAGAAGTAGATGGTGGTGTGAATGATAAAAATGTAAAAGAACTTGAAGCCGCAGGCGTAAATGTTGTGGTTGCAGGTTCATTTGTCTATAAACACCCTGAAGGTGTCCAAGCAGCTATTTCAGCATTGAAATAAAAGGAAGATATATGCGCGTTAAAATATGTGGAATTACCAATTTAAAAGATGCTTTACATGCTGTAGAGTGTGGTGCGGATGCTTTAGGATTTGTGTTTTATAACAAATCACCACGCTACATCACGCCAGCAGCAGCAAAACGCATTATCGACAAATTACCACCTTTTGTAGAAAGAGTAGGGCTTTTTGTTAATGAAGGCATAGAAACTATTGACACAGTATGTAAATATTCCAATATTTCTCGTGCCCAAATACACTTTGATGTGGATGAAGAGTCTTTAGATGCCATTGGTTTAGAAACCTTACCTGTGGTACGTGCCAAAGGCCCAGAAGATTTGACAAAGTTTAAAGACAGATACCGTTTGATAGATGCTTACACAGAAACCTATGGTGGTTCAGGACAGCGCTTAAACCTTGACTGGTTTAACGGCTTGGATTGTTCCAAAATGATACTCGCAGGTGGACTTACCGCTGAAAATGTTGCACAAGTGCGTCAACTAGGTTTTTATGGCGTCGATGTGAGTTCTGGTGTTGAGTCGATTAAGGGAAAAAAAGACGCAAAAAAAGTTAAAGAATTTATTACTAATGCAAAAAGTCTTTGAAGTCCTCACCACGGCTTTCCGTAAACACGATGGAAAGTTGAGTGAAACACAATATGTAGAGATTGTAAACAGACATACCAGCCTACTTGAAGACAGCGATACTATTTTTATTTTATTACAAGCCTCTGGATATCCTATCTCTTTTTGTGAGACAGAAGTGTGTTATAAGCTCGAAACCTATTTTAGTTCTTATGAGAGCCAACGTTATTGTATCATTGACATTGAAACCAATGGTTCCAAGCCAGGGACATCACAGGTTATAGAAATTGGGGCTATCATGGTGCAAAATGGTGAAGTGATTGACCGTTTTGAAAGTTTTGTGGAGTGTGCTTTTCTACCAGAGTACATTAGTAAAATAACTGGCATTGAGCCCACAGATCTTGTAGGTGCACCCTCACGAAAAGAGGCACTGACCAAACTCAGAAATTTTATGGGAGATGCCATTTTTGTGGCACACAATGCAAACTTTGATTATGGTTTTTTAAATGCTTCTTTTGAACGTTTTGGTTTAGGAAATATTGGGAATCCTAAACTCTGTACCATTGAATTGGCTCGACGTACCTTTGAGTCTGAACGTTATGGTTTGGCATTTCTCATAGACTTTTTAGAGATTGAAACAGCCACACACCACAGGGCTTTTTCTGACGCAGTGTGTGCAGGAAAAGTGATGGATAAATCTTTAGAAACATTACCAGAGTATGTAAAAAGTGCAGATGAACTCTTACGCTTTTCATGTTCGTCTAAAAAAGAGAGAAGAATTAAAAAAGAGAAAACACCAAAAAAAGATTAGGCGTTCTCTTTTCCTAAGATATGATGTAAAAATAAAATTTGTGCAAAGACAGCTGAAAAAATGTTCAGTACTGGCACATAGTTAAAAAGCGAAGCAATCATCGCAATGCTTCTTGCCTCTTTTCTTTTTTCTCTTATAATACTTTTATCTGCAATAAATAAAGCACTCACATCATACACTGTAGGCTCTTTGATAATAATAGACCAAATCCATAAAGGATAGATTGTCTGTCCTAAAATTGGAATAAAGATAAGTGGAAAAGTAAAGATAAAGATTAACAGGGCAATTATCGCAGATTTTATACTTAATAGAAATGAAGTATGTAAATTTGGACTGCCTACTACGGGGCTATTAGGGTAATGCTTTTTTGCCAATTTAATTAGTAAAGGCTCTATGTAGAGCGAGGTTAAAATAGAAATAACAATAATGATAAGCAAATAATACAATAGAAAATTTACAAGAAAAGCAACAGTTTCCTGTAGCCATTCCCAAGGTATCCAAGAGAAAGTAGAAATCATCATACTTGAGAGAAGACCTCCAAACAACCATATGAAAACTGCACTTATAATAAGAGCAGCAAAGGTAATTTTCAAGACAAAGACTATGACATCTTGAGAGAAGATGTCTTGTAAACTTTTACTGAGAGTGTTTTTCATATGTTAACCTTTGTGTGTCGCGTAGGGCGTTGTAAGGGTATAACACCCTACAGGTATTGATTCTTAAACTTAACATAACGTTCAGCAGAGGCATAAAGTTCTGCCACTTCTGCATCGGTAAGTTCTCTAATCACTTTTGCAGGACTTCCCATAATAAGGCTACGAGGAGGGAAAACTTTATTTTTGGTCACCAGTGCAGAAGCACCCACAATAGATTCTTTCCCTATCACAGCACCATCAAGTATAGTAGCAGACATTCCAATGAGGCAGGCATCTTCAATAGTACAGCCGTGTAACATTACTCTATGTCCTACGGTCACATCATTACCAATGATAGTTGGGTGTCCATCACTCTCATCTGGCTTTTTGTGGTGGGTGACGTGTATCATACTAAGGTCTTGGATATTGCTTCTGTCACCAATACGAATATGATGTACATCTCCGCGCACTACACACCCAAACCATACCGCTGAGTCTTCACCCATTACCGTACGTCCAATGACTGAAGCGCCATCTGCTACCCAAGCATTTTTTCCGAGTTGTGGTGTCCAACTTTGAAATGGTAATATCATCTTATGATTCCTTTAATAATCTGTTCGCGAGACGCGAGACATAGTCTGGGGTCTCTTTTTTTGTTTTGTCATGTATTTTTGAAACAAAATCTTCTAAAACACAATGGTTGTTGATCTCTTTACCTAGTGGAGGAATTTTAGTATAGTTTCCATCACTCTGTAGCTCCCAACGTAGGGTATTATCTGCAAGTTGCAGCATGAGAATTTGTTCTATTTTCTGGGTGAGGTTGTCTTCCAGTATGGGTGTCATCAACTCTACACGGCGCACAAGGTTACGCGGCATGAGGTCTGCTGAGGAGATATAACATTTTACTTTGTCATGTTTAAAAAAGTAAATACGGGCATGTTCTAAGTATTTACCAATGACTGATGAGACGGTGATATTTTCAGAAACACCTTTTACACCAGGTTTTAAACAACAAATTCCACGTACAATCAAGTCAATCTTACACCCTTGTTCCGAAGCTGTGTAGAGGGCTTTGATGATGTCTTTATCTACCAGTGAGTTTGTCTTTAAGATGACATGCCCTCTTTTCCCCTCTTTGGCCTCTTTTTCTATGAGTTTAAGTAGTTTTGGCTTAATCTGTTTTGGGGACATCAGCACTGTGTCAAGTTTGGTATGGGTAGAAAAACCAGTGAGGAAATGGAAAAAGTGTGTGGCATCTGTACCAAAAGTCTCTTTCGAGGTAAAGTAAGACATGTCTGTATAAATCTTAGCAGTACCAGGATTGTAGTTTCCTGTGGCCAAGTGTACATAACTCTGAAGTTTATTGCCTTTACGTTTAATGACTTGTGCAATTTTGGCATGGACTTTTAGTCCTGGTATACCGTAAACCACATGTGCCCCTGCAGCTTCAAGTGCTTTGGCCCAACGTAAGTTATTTTCTTCATCAAAACGTGCTTTAAGTTCTACAAGTACCATGACCTGTTTGCCATCACGCACCGCATCAATAAGCGCTTTGACAATAGGCGACTGTTGTCCTGCCCGATACAGGGTCATACGAATGGAGAGTGTATCTCTATCGGCTGCCGCTTGCTTGATGAATTGTATCACAGGCTCAAAAGAGTCAAAAGGGTGGTAAAGCAGCACATCTTGTTTATCAATGGCATCAAAAATATTTTCACTGTTAAGTGGAGGCAGTACTTTTGGGTTAAAGGTAGGACGTAGTAAGTGTGCCAATGCTTTGTCTCCCACAATTTGCCAAAGTGAAGAGAGGTCTAAAGGCAGACTTTTGTAGGCATAAATGTCTTTATC
>WTAE01000257.1 GCA_013139765.1 Sulfurovum sp. | reverse complement strand
GCACCTTTAAGCAAGTGTCCAATTTTCTGAATGGCATCTAAGTCACCTTCTTCATACGCTTCTAACATCTTTTTTGTTTCGATATGCGCTTGTTCAATGAAGTCATGTACAAACTCTTCAATAAGCTCTACAGGTAAAGAGAGGTCATTGGCAGCTTCTTCAAGTTGGAAGTCAAAATGTTTAGGTTTGATACCCTCTAAAGAGATAGTACCAAAGCTATTGTCATTTGTTTGTTTTGCTTTTCTGAGAGATGCTATTGTTGCAACTTGAACTTCAGGCTCAGGCGTCTCAAAAAGTTCTAAATTCTCTTCCGGCGTTTCTGCTGTTGTGTCTTCCTCACTTGTTGTGGTGATGCGTGAAAGGACTTCGTAGAACGATTTAAGCATTGCATCTGGATTTTCTGCGTTAGCGATATTGTTAATAATCTCTCCGACCATAGGTAAATGTAGCACAGATGCTAGGCTCGAGAGTGTAGAAGTTGCAGTGCTACGTGTTGCTTTGTCACTACTTTGCAAGTCAGCTTCAAGGTCTATAGCATTGTCGATAAATTCATTTAAGAAACCAGAATAATCATCAGTTGAAATACCAATATTTTGACTGAGTTTATTAATGTTAATAGTGATATCTGCTATTTCAACAGCTTCTTCTTTAATTACATCTAAACCTAAATCAAGAGGTGTATCATCAGAGAGTGCCTCAATAGGTTCTTCGTTAATGCTCTCTTCTGGAGCTACTTCTTCAACTGTATCATCTAAGAGCGTGAAAAGTTCTGTCTCATCAACAGCAGCACTCCTTTCGTCTAAAGTGACTTCCGCTTGTTCTCCCTCAAGTTTGACCAGATTTAAATCACCCAGTGTACTTGAGAGTGTGGTTTTTGTTATAGAAAATGATGAGGCATTTCCTATACTGTCCAAGAGTGTATCCCCTTGGCTTATTTTGGCGGTGAGTTCATTAATATGTGCTACCCCACACAGATTTAATAAACTCTCATCCGCTGCAATGATTTGATTTGTTTCATTAAGTATATAATACATTCGTTGATGCCTCCTTTTGTCTTACTTTAATTACTTTCTTTTGCTACTAAGTCTTTATAGATAGGCATAGTTTCTTCTACTTCTGCTACCGAAGCAGGTCTTCTTGCAGCTGTGTATCCAATGATTTCATTGCCATCTAGGACGGGAGAGATATGAGAATAAACCCAGTAATAACGACCATCTTTACGTAGGTTTTTAACAATACCACTCCACTCTTTGGAAGCTTTAATCGTATCCCATAACTCTTGGAATGCAGCTTTAGGCATGTCTGGATGTCTTAAGAGGTTGTGGTTGTTTCCGATGAGTTCATCTTTGGTGTATCCTGAGATTTCACAAAATTTTCTGTTGGCATAGGTAATGACACCAGAAAGGTCTGTTGAACTAACAATGAGGCCTTTATCAAAGGTGTATTCTTCGTCGATTGGGTTAGGTTTAGTCATAATATTCTCGTTTCCCTTTTTTTGGTTTTGGCAGGAAGAATGACAAGCTTTAAAAAACAGGTGTTTATCAAAGTGCATCTGTAACCTGGCGATCTACTAGAGACCCATGGTTTTCTGCCCCCACTTCACAGTGAGTTTAGCTTTTCAACATGAGGGAGTTACTACATATTCTGTCCATAGATATGCAGATAAATTTGTAAGTATCAACCTTGTTACTAAGACTTTATAACAATTAAACTAAAAATAGAATGAATTAGGGGGTTTTTTAGTAAAAAATATTAAATTATCATCAATAATCAATTATTATTTTTAATAATATCTGCAATTTTTCTAGAAGTTACTTTTTCAAGCTCTTGTAGGCTTGCATTCTGTATGGCTTCAAAGGTACCAAAATAGTCTAAGAGTTTTTTTACGCGGGCTTTGCCAATGCCTTTTTTGTTTAGCAGGGAGACTTGGGTGTCTTCTTTACGCTTCTTGTTTTGATGGTAGGTAATAGCATAGCGGTGTGCTTCATCACGTTGGCGTTGTATCCAGTGTAGACGTTTGTCGTTGGGTTTGAGTTCAAGCAAACCTTCTGTGGTGTATAGTAAGTCTTTTGCTGCCCCTTTTGCCCGGTGTGCTTTGGCATCAAGTTTCTCTTTGGCAATGGCAATGACATCTAAGTTGACTTGGGCTTCTTTGAGTAAAGAGAGTGCAAGATTGAGGTTAGCCTGTCCACCATCAAGTATCCATAAATCTGGGGCAGGAGCCTCTTTAAATTTCTCTATACGTCGTGAGAGTAGCTCTTTCATTTGTCCATACTCATCTCGTGCATGAAGTTCGTAACGTCTGTAGCTTGACTTGTCCCAAGTACTTTCATCCCAAACTACCATACCTCCCACAGTTGCCACACCCATCATGTGTGAGTTGTCAAAACTTTCTATGCGGTAGGGAATACAAGAGAGTGAAAAAAGGTCTGCAATTTTTTGTTCCATGAGGGTGCTTGTTTGGGTTTTTCTAAGTAACTCTTCACAATTTTTTAATGCCAGAGCAATGAGTTTGGCTTTTGGGCCACGTTGTGGGGTGAGTATGTCCACTTTTTTGGAAAAACGTTGGCTGAGTGTTTGGGCTACTTGTGGGCTGTCTTCAAAACTGTGTGAAGTAAGAATTTGTTTAGCCACATGGGGAGAGTCTAGGGGGTAAAACTCTAGAAGTGCTTGTCTATAGGCTTCATTTTCATCAAAAATATGGGTATGTCTGAAGTAAGAGTAGCTAGAAGAGATGATTTTTCCTGCACGCATAAAGAGTTTGACAATCACTCCTTTTTCATCTCCATTTAGAATGGCAAAAATATCTAAGTCTAAGTCATTGGCAAGGTCAATGTTGGAACTGATACTTAATGATGAAATGGTATCTATGCTGTCACGAAGGGCACCTGCCTCTTCATAACGCTCTTGCATGGCCAGGGCAGTCATTTTTTCTTCTAAGACTTCAATGAGATGTTTACGTTTGACAATAGACTCTTTGGCTTGGGTAATAATTTTGCCATACGCTTCTGGGCTTACTTTTCCCTCGCAGGGGGCCAAACACTTTTTGATTTGGTAAAAAAGACAAGCTTTTCCTTCACGTAGGCAAGATTTTTTTTGCACCAAAGGATACACTTCATAAAGGGCATCAAGCAGGGCTCTGCCTCCCGTAGGAAAAGGCCCATAATAAGAGATCTTATTTTTATGAGTGCCTTTGCTTTTAATGACTTTTCGTGTGATTTCAAAACGAGGGTAGTCTAAACTTTCGTCAATGTAAATATAGGGGTAGGTTTTGTCATCACGCAGCAAAATGTTGTATTTGGGTTTGAGTTGTTTGATGAGTGAGTTTTCCAAGATGAGGGCATCTTCTTCACTCTCGACTACAATGTACTCAAGTTTTACAGCCTCTTCAAGCATTTTAATAATACGGGGACTTTGGCTTTGGTTGGGTATAAAAGCAGGGGTGAATCGCCAGTAAGACTTCACTCTATTTTTGAGATTTTTTGCCTTACCCACATAAAGCAGCTTACCTGTGGCAGAAAAGTATTGGTAAACACCTGCGGAGGCAGGAAGGTTTTTAATGATGTTTTGCATTGATTTGTGACTTTATACGTTCAAACTGTTCTTTAAGCCCTTCATTTTTAGGGCTTTCAAACTCGCCATATGCACGTTCTGTGTAGTGAGGTACGGTAGAGATAAGCGCTTTTTCTTCAGGCATGGCATAATACTTAGAGTGAAAGACCACAACTTTAGAAGCAGACATCATTTCGCAGGCTTCATCGAAGTTTGAGAGCTGTGTTAATAGACTTTTTAATAAATCTCTATTATAATTAAGTTCCATTTTAAAGCCAGGATGTGTGACTGCTATAAATAGTGTGTCATCTTTAATGTATATAAATGCCACAGCTTTTTGCCATTTTGGCGAAAGAAGGTTGATGTATTTTTGATAACATTCTTGTCGCTTTAAAACTTTAAACTGAGGTAGGGAAGAGAGATGAGACAAAATCGATTGGGCTTTTTTCATAAAGCGATTATAACATCACTTTGCTGTATTGTCTTGACAGGGTGTGGGTATAAAACAGACCCCGTCTATGTGGATGATAGCAAGATGAAACAGGATAAAAATGTCACAAAATAACTCTGAGAAGTATGATGTATTAATCATTGGGGCAGGGATTGCTGGGCTGTATGCTGCAATGAATATTCCTAAAGAGAAAAAAGTTTTAGTGGTTTGTAAAGACATCCCCTGGGAGTGTAATACCTTTTATGCCCAAGGGGGAATGGCTACATCACTCAATGAGGAAGATGTCCCCGCCCATGTGGCAGATACTATGGCAGCAGGTGCCTACCACAATGACCAAGAAGCGGTGGAAATATTGGCAAATACTTCACTGACGACGACTCCCCATATTATAGAGTTGGGGATGGAATTTGACAGCAATGACGAGGGAGAATTACTCTACACCAAAGAAGCAGCACACTCCATAGAACGCATTGTTCATGCGGGTGGAGATGCAACGGGGCGTTATATGCACTATTTTATGATGGTGCAAAACAAACATCTTTTACAAAAAAACACTTTGGTCTATGATTTACTCATCGATGATGGACGTTGTTATGGGGTTAAAGCGACGGTCAACTATGAACCGACAACCATCTACGCTGATGATGTCATTATTGCTTCAGGGGGTATTGGTTCTTTGTATGAATTTAACACAAATTCTAGAACAGTCTCTGCCGATATACACGGTATTTGTGTGGAAAAAGGCATTGAATTGGCAGACATGGAGTTTATGCAGTTTCACCCCACCGTGTTTGTTGACACACCGTATGCAAGAAAACTTTTACTCACCGAAGCACTGAGAGGTGAGGGCGCCCATGTGGTAGATGATGAAGGAAAACGTTTTCTCTTTGACTATGATGAACGTGGGGAGTTGGCGTCACGCGACATTGTTTCACGTGGCATTTTTGATTATAAACGTAAAACGGGTAAACAGGCTTATTTGGATTGTTCGATGTTTGAAGAGCAATGGTTTGAGCATCGTTTCCCCAATATTACAAGAACCTTTGCTGCTATGGGCTACCATTTTCCTAAAGACAAAGCACCCATCTCTCCAGCCTTTCATTATGCCAATGGAGGCATAAAATGTGACACAAATGGCTGCATTCCTGGGATGGAAGGACTGTATGTGGTGGGTGAAGCGGCTAGAACGGGGGTACATGGTGCTAACCGTTTGGCTTCAAACTCACTACTTGAAGGTGCAGTGTTTGCAAAGCGCGCAGTAGACCATCTTTTAGAGAAAAAACATAAAAAGGTCAAAATACCTACTTTTGAGAAAGATTACGGTAATATTCTGCACAAAGAAAACGATAAAATCTATAAACAAAAACTACGTCAAGTGATGTGGGAAGATATAGGGATTATTCGAACAACACAAGGGCTTCATGAAGCAAAAAACCTCATTTATGACATGAAAAATCATGACATTGGTCGTTTGCTTGAACTGCGTCTTAACACTGCTTCTGCCATTGTAGAAGCTGCGTTAGCACGTAAGGAGTCTTTAGGGTCACATTATATGGAATCTGTAGAGATTGTATAGAGGTGTCTCTGATGAGATATAAGAAAAAATACCAGGAGATACGATGGCAGAAGCTGCAGTACAACATTTAGATTTAACAACCACATGGGTGGGCTTATTGTCCCTAGCTATTTTTGTGATAGGGTACTACTTTATCGCAACAGAAGATAAATATCTTATTAACAAAGCAAAACCAGCACTCTTTATTGGGACACTGATTTTCATGCTAATTGGTCTGTATTATGCAATCAATGGTTTAGATGGCGCACATTTACACCATGAGATAGAACTTCTCATTATGGAAATTGCGGGAATTTTCTTCTTCTTATTTGTAGCGATGACGTACATTGAAGCAATGATTGACAGACAAGTTTTTTCAGCATTGCGTTTTAACCTTGTTTCTAAAGGCTATGATTACAAAAAACTTTTTTGGGTCACAGGATTTTTAGCTTTCTTCATCTCACCTGTAGCAGATAACCTTACGACTGCACTTATTTTATCTACCGTACTTATTACCATAGACAGAGCGAATAAAGCATTTATTGTGCCTTCAGCTGTAAACATCGTGGTTGCTGCCAATGCTGGTGGTGCTTGGTCACCTTTTGGTGATATTACAACGTTAATGGTATGGGTAGCAGATAAAGGGCACTTCACAGACTTCCTTTACCTCTTTCCTGCCTCTTTTGTGGGTTGGATTGTGACAGCGTATTTCCTCTCTAAGTTTATTCCTGCTGGTAACCCACCCTTTGCAGATGATGAAAAGAAAGTGGAAATTGCCCAAGGTGGAAAAATGATTATTGCCCTTTTTGGTTTTACCATTTTTATGGCAGTACTTTCTCACCAACTTTTACACCTTCCAGCAATGTGGGGAATGATGTTTGGTCTTGCTGTACTTAAACTTTATGTCTATTCACTCAACATGAAAAACAAAGATAATGAAGAAGTTGAAAACATCAATGCCTTCTCTTGGATTGCCAAAATAGAAAACGACACGCTTCTTTTCTTCTTTGGTATTTTAGCAGCAGTGGGTGGACTTCACTTCTTAGGATTCTTAGAGTACTTTACCGCACTTTACACCCAGTTTGGTGCAACGACAGTCAACATTGGTGTAGGTTTTCTTTCAGCTATTGTAGACAACGTGCCAGTCATGTCTGCTGTACTTAAAGCAAACCCTGACATGGGTGTGACTGCCCATGCACAATGGATGCTTGTAACGCTTACTGCAGGAGTGGGTGGAAGCCTTATCTCTTTTGGTTCTGCAGCAGGTGTAGGTGTGATGGGTAAACTCCATGGTATTTATACGTTTGCAGCACATATGAAATTGGCTTGGACGGTACTTATTGGGTACATTATCTCTGTTTCTATTTGGTATGTACAGTTTATCATTTTAGGTTTTGGTGCAGGCGCGTAAGCATTTGCTAACCATACGTTTCTCGTTCCCATCGTCTCGATGGGAACAGATAGATTAACGTTATTGGTATCGTTAAATTTTTCCAGCTAGAGGGTAAAGATTTAACCATATAAATATAAGGAAATTCCATGAAACAAGTCCCCATTTTAGTATTAGATTTTGGATCACAATACACCCAACTCATTGCAAGAAAATTAAGAGAGAGTGGTGTGTACTGTGAAGTAGTACCTTATAGAGAAGATATTGCTGACATTAAAGCACGTAAACCACAAGGGATTATCCTTTCAGGTGGACCCGCTTCTGTGTATGCAGAAGATGCCTATAAACCAAGTGAAGAGATTTGGGACTTAGGACTTCCTATACTGGGAATTTGTTACGGTATGCAACTCATCACCCAACATTTTGGTGGAGAAGTAGTGGCTGCAAACCATCATGAGTACGGTAAAGCAAAACTCTCTTTACATAAAAGTAAAATCTTTGAAGGTATGACAAACGACGAAATCGTATGGATGAGCCATGGAGATAAAGCAGAAAAAATTCCTGCTGATTTTACTGTGATTGGTACGTCTGAAAACTCTCCTTATGCTGCCATAGCGAATGAAGAGAAAAATATTTATGCCTTTCAGTTTCACCCAGAAGTACACCATACCGTAGAGGGTACAGAACTTCTTAAAAACTTTGCAAAACACATTTGTGGCTGTGACAGTACATGGAACATGGGTGGCTTTGCTAAAGAGAAAAT
>WTAE01000143.1 GCA_013139765.1 Sulfurovum sp. | reverse complement strand
CACTAAGTATCTTTAGAGAGAGGGAATTAGAAATATTCCTATGCTGAAAATTGTACAATTACACAGTAATGAACTTTTTGGGACACATGAAGTATTTCAGTTTAAGAGATGAGAAGTTTTTCAATTTTATATGTAGTAAGTTTTATATGAAGTAAGTTTGATATAAATTCTTGCGCATAGAAAAACTAGTTTTACTTTTTTACTTTCTAGGAAAACATAATTCCATTAAAAGATTTTATCTCCCTGTGAAAATAAAAATCCAGGGTCAGTAATAACACAGAAACAACATTTCATAAAATCACAAGATCTGTATTGTTTCAGATATCACAACGTTTAATTTTCAACTAACAGTTTTTATGACTTTTAAAATTCCATAACACTGTGTAAAGTATTGAAGAGAAGAAGGGATTAACTTTTTTAATAGAATTTATATTATGTTAACCAAAGTATTATTTAACTAAGTAAAGAAGCTTTTACACTTCTTTACTAAAATGTAGCATACTACCTAAGCTATCTAGTATGTACTCATAGTTTATTTCCTAGCACCTTTACCTGCTTGGCATTTCGTATCATTCATTTGACCTTGCATTCTACCTTGACCTTGCATTCTACCTCGCATATTCTTTCTCATTTCAGCCATCTTTGCTTGTCTGAGTTCTCTTATATACGCTTGTTGCTCTTTATTTAATGTTGCTTTCACACCATCAATACAAGTAAGCTTCATCATCGTAGCTTCAGTCTTAAGTTTTGCCAGTTTTTCTACATTGGCTTTTTGCTCTGCTGCAGATGCATTTTTCTTACATGCGTCTTTGATTGCTCTACTCACTGTTCTTATCTCTTCTTTGAGCTTCGTCATTTTAGGCATCATTTCATTACGTTGTGCCTCCAATTTACTTTTTTGTTCAGCAGTGAGTGCAAGTTTTGGATCATTTTCTATTCTCGTAAGCATTCTCATTGGAGAAGGAAGATAAACAAGTAGTGCTGACCCATGTCTGTTCATATTTGTACGACATTGTTTACCTGGATTACCTACTTCACATTTTTCCATCATCCCTGCTCCAGATTTACCTGTAGCACATTTGTTTCCTTCTGCCTGAGCAGGTATAAAGAGTAAAGCCAGTGTTGCCACTGAAGCCATTGTGATTTTTTTCATCATATTATTTCCTTTTTTTGTATGTACCGTAGATGATACACAGAGTTTATTAACGCTAAGTAAATCGCTTGTTTTGGCTCTTTACAATGAGACTTAATTGTTTACATGTCTTCTCATCTACTGCTTGACCTTGAATTTGCATGACCAAGCCTAGAAGTGCATCGTAGCTAGAGAAATCCATGTTTTGTTTATGTAGGGCTAAAGATGCTACATACGCGTAGACTTCTTTAGGCTTTACAATATTTTGCTCTTGAAGTTGGCCAATCAGTGTTTCTAACTCTGTTTCATCTACTTGTCTTAAGAGTGCAAAAACCAAAGCCTCAGCACTCTGTTGCTCCAAACCTCTTTGTGTTAAATCTAAGATAATTTGAGTAGAAAGTGTACGTTCTGCCGTCTGTGTTACCCGGAAAGAGTGCTCTGCACGTAAGGCATATACTGGCGTTAAAGCCAATCCAGAGATGATGAGCGTCATGGTAAATAAGTTTTGTGACTTCATAAATACTCCCTTATTGAGTTATTTATAATAAGGGAAAAAGGTTAACCTATTATTAGCGGTGTAGTATTTTGATTGCTGTACCTTTTATTTCACATCTATTTATTTATTATGCTTATAACCTTGCATTAATATAAAATTAAGAGTACAATTAAACATCTATAAACAAGGGAGAACGTCTTATGACAGAAGTGGAAAAAAATAATACGCTAGAAAAATTAAATATTTGGTTAAATATGCTTATTGAATCAAATGGTGCTGATTTACACATAAAAAGTGATAATGCCATTCATGCTCGTATTAACAATGATATTATGCTTTTATCTAAAGAGGTACTCAACCATGCAACCATGAAAGAACTGGTACGTGCACTTACCGGTGACAAATATGAAACTTTTCAACAAACCAAAGAGTATGACGGCTCTTACCGACTAGATGATGACCACCGTTTTAGGGTGAATATCTCTATGCATATCTCTGGTTATGCCATGGCTTTAAGACTCATCCCTGCTTACATTAAAACCATCGAAGAGCTGAACCTCCCCAAAGCCTTACATAAACTAGCAGACCTTCGAAGAGGTCTTGTCCTTGTTACGGGGACTACAGGAAGTGGTAAATCTACCACCCTAGCCTCTATTGTTGAAGAGATCAATAAAAACTATCCTAGACATATTATTACTATTGAAGATCCTGTGGAGTATGTACATACAGATGCCAAATCTATTGTGGAACAGCGTGAACTGGGTATCAACACCCACTCTTTTGCCAATGCCTTACGTGCAGCACTACGTGAAGATCCAGATGTTATTGTGGTTGGGGAAATTCGTGACCTTGCCACGGCGGAGAGTATTTTACAAGCGGTAAACACTGGACACTTGGTTTTCTCTACCATTCACACCCTGGATGCCAGAGAAACCATCGATAGACTTATTGCCATCTTCCCAACCAAAGAGCAAAACCGTATTCGTGCCACATTGGCCGAAACCCTTGAAGCGGTACTCTCACAACGTTTAATTAAAGGGATTGATGGGAAGATGATACCAGCACTAGAAATGATGTTTAAGAGTCCTCATGTTCAAGAACTCATAAGAACCAAACGTGACCATGAAATTTTAGATGCGATTGAAAGTGAAAATCATATGTATGATTCTATCTCATTTAATCACTCACTCTTTGACCTCACATATGCAGATAAAATCTCTGAAGAACAAGCATTTCAATATGCCACGAGTTCTGCAGACTTAAGATTACTCTTTACTATGAGTCAAGAGTATGAAAAGAAAGTGTCAAGAAACACAAGTTCAGATAGAATCAGACTCAAAGACAACGACTAGACCCTAAAAGGGTTTAGTCTGTAGCATTATGCACAGCTTTTTTGCTACTGTTCCATGCTTTTTTAGAGTCATGTTTAACCCCTGACCATGTTTTTGAGCACCCTGATGTCATAAACATCGTAAGTGCTGCTAAAAGTAATATCTTATTCATGTTAAACATCTTCATCTTCTGAAGTTTCAACTTCTTCTACTTCTGGCTTTTCTGGTTTATCCATCATTTTTGCCATCACTTCAACATACACTTCTTTAGCACCCGTAGCTTTTACAGCATCAAGTCCTTTAATAAGTTCTTCGTATGCTACAACTTCTGCATCGTCTGCTGTAGCCCCTACTTTACAATCAAAGTCCCAGTACATCGTTGACTTGCTTGGTAAGTCTTTTTTCTTTTCACGTTTTACGTATTTACGAATGTCATTTTTAATACCGTCTAGTACGCGGTCTTCATGTTTTTTTTCATCTGTTAATTTAAATATTTTTTTCATTATTTTCTCCTATTTCTATTGTCTCTTTTATCGAGATTATCAAGTTTTTCTTGTAGTCTTGAGCCTATTTTTTCTGCAGCTGGGTTTCTAGGTTTTTTTCTTTTGTTTTCAGGTGTCTTGTTTTCTTGAGGAGCTTCACCCTGAGGTTTACTCTTGGTTCTTTTTCTTTTTTGTCCCTCAGGTTTGTTTCTGTTACCACCGTTACCTCTGCTATTACCACCTCTGCCTCTATTGTTTCCGCCACCTCTACCATTTTGTATAGGTTCAGCTTCAATACTAGGGTCTGGAATAAATGCTTCAATCACGACATTATTGATTTTGGCTTTAATGAACTTTTCGATGTTTCTAAGTAATTCATGTTCATCCACACAAACCAAAGAAACAGCTTCACCCTTTGACCCTGCTCTACCAGTTCTACCAATACGGTGCACATAATCTTCTGGTACATTGGGTAATTCATAGTTTACCACATGTGGCAATTGGTCAATGTCTATCCCACGTGCAGCAATGTCTGTGGCAACAAGTACACGTATCTCATTTGCTTTAAAAGATGCTAAGGCTTTGGTTCTCGCACCTTGAGACTTGTTACCATGTATGGCAGCAGCTGTAATACCGTACTCTTCTAGTTGCTTAGTGAGCTTATTGGCACCATGTTTAGTACGTGTAAATACCAAAACTTGTTTCCACTCCCCTGCTTTAATGAGCTGAGAAAGTAGCTCACGTTTACGGCCCTTATCGACATAGTGTACGACTTGGCTTATTTTTCCTGCTGTTGAGTTTTCACGCGCTACTTCTACAAGCACTGGATTTTTTAAAAGTCCCGCAGCCAAGGTTTTAATCTCTCTTGAAAAGGTTGCAGAAAAGAGTAAAGTTTGTTTGTGCTGTGGCATCATTTTCATCAGTTTTTTAATGTCATGAATGAAACCCATGTCTAACATACGGTCTGCTTCATCAAGCACCAAACACTCTACTGCAGAAAAATCGATGCCGTCTTGGTTAGCGATATCTAAGAGTCTACCTGGTGTTGCTATGACAATGTCTACACCTTTTTTAAGTGCAGCAAATTGAGGGTTGATCCCCACACCACCAAAAATAACCATTGACTTATAGTGCATGTATTTCCCGTAGGTTTTGATGCTGTCTGCCACTTGCGCAGCAAGCTCACGTGTAGGGGTAAGTACTAAAACACGAATCTGTTTTTTCTTCATATGGGGACTTGTTTGAGAAAGACGTTCTAAAAGAGGAAGGGTAAAACCTGCTGTTTTTCCTGTACCTGTTTGTGCCGCAGCCAAAACATCTTTTCCGTCTATTACTAAAGGAATAGCCTGTGCTTGAATGGGTGTTGGAGTATCGTAGCCTTGATCTTTGACGGCTTTTAAAAGGGATTCGTTTAATCCGAGTTCTGTAAATTTCATATGGTTCCTAGTGACCGAGCCTCTGCAGTATTTGCATTTGTCGGTCTTAGGCTGAGTAAAGTAAATTTTTGTGTATGACCGATGTACACGTAGAGGAAGTTGCCTCCCTATATTATTCGCATTATAGCGTAATTTTTGGCTATACTTCTTCAACCAAGATAAAGAACGCTGAGAGCGGAGATATATGAACAAACAAAAAAGCATTTTTTCTAAAATACTACAGTACAGTAAAGAGAGTAGTATCATATTAGGTTTGTATTTTATAGGTGAGGGTTTAGTATCACTACTAGACATTCCTTTTCCGGGAAGTATTGTGGGTATGTTGCTTTTATTGTTTGCACTCAATCTCAATATTGTCAAACTTCATGACATTCATGCTGTCTCAGACTTTCTTCTCAAATACATGCCTCTCTTTTTCATTCCTGCAGGTGTCAGTATTATGGGTTCGTACCAGCAGATGGCTAACCATACATTTACCATCATTGCTATTATCTTACTTTCTACTTTTATAGTCATGTCCAGCACTGCACTTGTTTTACAGTACTTCCTAAACAAAGAAGAAAAATAAGATGTTACACAGCCCTCTTTTTGGACTTTTATTGACTTTTGTAGTCGCCGTGTTTACCCTTTATATTAAAAACAGAGTGAAGTTCAAGCTCTTTAACCCTATGCTTTTTGCTACGCTTCTCATTGTGTTTTTACTTTTAAGTTTTAACATCCCTTATACTGACTATAAAGTAGGTGCTGACTACATTTTAAAAATGTTAGGGCCAATTACAGTGGTACTTGCCGTGCCACTCTATCAGTATAGAGGTTTGTTAAAAAAACATGCCCTACTCATCATTGGAAACATTATAATAGGCGCACTTACTGCGCTACTGAGCATCACTGTTTTCTCGCATATTGCTGGCCTTGACTCCCTACTTTTAAAGTCACTTTTAGCCCACTCTGTCACCACACCTATTGGCATAGAAACAGTGGAGCTCTTAGAAGGACTCACAGGACTAACCATGCTTGCCATAGTCATTACAGGTATTTCAGGAGCACTCATGGCAGACTTTGTCTTTAAACTTTTCAACATCACCCATCCCATGGCAAAAGGTCTTTCATTAGGCACATCTGCACATGCCATAGGCACAGGAAGAGCACTAGAGTATGGTCCTTTGGAAGGTGCCATTGCAGGACTTTCACTCTCACTCATGGGTCTTTCAACCATACTGTGGGTTTTATTTTTTCAGTATTTAGGTCTCGTTTAAGCCCGAAAAGAGTCATAAATATGTCAATATGCCATGTTTTTGGCTTTTTTTCTCAAAATATACTATCATATATTAAACCCTCAAAAGGAGCCCAGGATGGATGGTATGATAAAAGTAATGTACACCGTGATGTGTAAAAATGATGTAAGTAAAGAGATTTCTCTTTCAGACCTACTAAAGAACGAAAAAGTAATGAAAGCCATTAAAAGCGAATTTGCCTCAGGGCTTAGAAACTTAGCCTTGTCTGGTAAAGGTGAAAGTAGCATAGAGATTAAGACAGACAAAGAGGTCTTTGAACTTGAAGCTTCTAAAAATGACTTTGCAGACTTGCTTGAACTGGCAGAAGAAGATGCAAGAAAACATAAACGGTTAAAAAAAGAGTGTGATGGGGTTGAATTGGTAGATATTATCACTCTAGATTAGATATACTACCACTATGGCAAAGAAAAAGAAAAAATACCTCATAAAACTTAACAATAAAATACGCAACTACTTTAATGGTCTTCCCTTTGATGAAGGCATAGACTCAGTAGATGATGGCAAACTGATAGAACTCATTATGCTGCTTGAACTTCAACTCCCTTCACATGAACACGATGACATGGTACGCGCACTCAGACGTACTTGGTCTGAAGAAGGTGCAGGTACTAGAGAGTTGATTGTCTCCTACCTCACACAGAGCTATAAGTCTACACATAATGCGGGGTCATATAAAGAGTCTAAAGAACCTTATCAAAAGAAAAAACCTTTAGACAAGGTAGATAAAATCCTGCAACTTCTTGAAAATATAGAACATACAAAACAAGAAGAAAATCTTATTTTAGATGCTTTTATCAATGTCAAAAATGCTAAAATAACGGGAGATAAAGTCCTTACAAAACTGGGTTATCTGCGCATTAAATCTCGACTTAATTCACTTGAAAAATCTTTAGATGTAGTCTTTACCACAAACAATGAAATGGAGTTTTACCATCGCTTTACTTTTGCATTAAAAGAGGTAGATTTTTCTAAACAACTTTTATGTAAAACTGACGCTTTAAGCCTTGACAGTATGTGGGACTTAGAAGAAGATATCTTACTAGACAAACTTAGACAAAAGAAGCAAGGATGTATCGCGCAAAAAACCCTAGAACATGAAGCCTTTTTAAAGGACATCAACTCTAAAGAACACCCCTATTTAACAGACGCAGAAGTGCAACAGTCGTTAAAGTCAATGCCACCAGAATCAGCCCTAAATCATGCCCCAGTTTCTTTAAATATTATTGAAAAAATATTAGTTAATATTAGTGATAAATATGAAGTCTTTGAGAGTACAGATCATATCATTATTGAAAAAGAAAAAAATCATGATTTGTTTGGAACACTGCTCTACTACGTCACTTCAGCTTCTTATGAAAAACCCTATTTTTACAACCTACTTTGGCAAGGTGCAGAGCTTCCTGTCAAAGAAGATATTAACCGTGTAAATGATGACCTCTTAGGCCACTTCAGAGTTGCCATAGATGATGTTTTAGAAGAGATGAAGGAGGACGCAGAAAAGTTAAACATTGACGATGCCGTCTTACATGACTTTGTGGTACGTTTTGTAGAACCACAAATACGTTCTTCTAACACACTCAAGTTTAGAGAGAAGAGTAAAAGACGTATCTTATTTCATTTTGGTGAGTACATTAAACCTCTGTTGGAAAAACAAAAACGGGAAGAACTTTTGGCAAAAACCATTCGTGACTTTAAAAACCTCTTCCCGCTTGCTCGTGCATTAAAACGTAAAATTGTTTTTCATGTGGGACCTACCAACTCTGGAAAAACTTACGCTGCACTAAAAGAGTTAGAGTCTGCTGTTACAGGCTACTACTTAGCTCCCCTTCGTCTGCTTGCACTTGAAGGCTATGAAAACTTACGTAAAAACGACATCCATGCTTCACTCATCACAGGTGAAGAAGAAATCATAGACGAAGAGTCTACACACATCTCTTCCACCATTGAAATGATGAATGGCTCTGTAGAGGTAGATGTTTGTGTCATTGATGAAATTCAAATGATTTCTGACCGTGACAGAGGCTGGGCTTGGGCCAATGCACTCATGGGTGTCCCTGCAAAAAAAGTCATACTCACAGGTTCCGCCAATGCCCTACCCGC
>WTAE01000112.1 GCA_013139765.1 Sulfurovum sp. | reverse complement strand
AAAGTACCAAGAGTCTGTTTATCCGCTCCATAGCAGGTTTTACACTCTGGTAGCCAATGACTAGCCCCATTAGCTGCTGCGTTGGTTGTACCAAAGTTGAGAGGTAAAACAAAAAAGCAATCATCATGCCTATAGAAAGGTCAGAATATGCTACTGCCACAATGCCTAACGCCCTAAAAACATCTACCACTGTATTGGTTAACAATGTAGAAGAACTACTTGCTACAAAGGCTTTATAGCCATAGTCAAATGTTGCATTCTCCACATCTTTTGCTCTGTCTCTCAAAATGCCAAAAAAAGATTTTTCCTGATTGCTTGCACGTACTTGTATAAAAAGTTCTAAAGTTTCATTGAGCATTTCATTGTAAAGTTCATAGGCTTCATTTTGAAGACGTAAATAAGCGCCTGTTTTTCGTCCTATGATCTTTGAGAAGCCTAAAAAAATGGGGTTGAGTGTAAAGACTAACAAGGCCAATATCCAGTTCATCCAAAGCATAATAACTGCAATACCAAAAAGCATCAGCACAGAGGTGAGTAAAGTTACCACCGCTTGACCTGCAAAACCACTCACGCCCTCTACATCTTGGATGGTCTTAGAAGCAATGCCCCCTGACTTCAATGTTTCATATTCTGAAAGCGAAACCCGTTCTAAATGATGCAAAATACGATGACGAAGCAGATATGAGATTTTTTGAGTAATTTTGATGGAGTAAAATGTTTTTCTATTGGTAAATAAAAATGCCAAAGACCTTAAAAACACAACCACAAAAAGCATTACAGATATATAGACCCATATCTCAGAACTGCCAAGTACGCCTGAAATACTTTCCGTCATTTTCCCAGGATGTCCCAATAACACTTCATCTATCAGCAATGGTATGAGCATAGGTATAGGAAGCAGAAGCAAAGTTGCTAGTATTCCATACACATTGGTACGCCAAAAGTCATTTTTCTGGCTTTTAATTTGATGATAGAGCGTTTTAAAAGTATATAGCTGTGTCATATTGTGCTTACTTTAAACATCATTTTAAAGCAAGTGTCCCATCTGGTCTTTTTTAACTTTTAAGTAGCCTTCATTATGAGGGTTGGACTTTATTTGGATAGGTAAACGTTCAACAATTTCTATTTTGCCTAAACTTTCTATTTTGCGAGGGTTGTTTGTGAGGAGTTTGAGCTTATGGATGCCGAAGTATTTTAAGATGAACTCTACTATTTCGTAGGTACGTTCATCTGCTTTAAAACCTAACTGATGGTTGGCTTCCACAGTGTCGAAACCTTTGTCTTGTAGGGCATAAGCATTGACTTTGTTGAGTAAACCAATGTTACGTCCTTCTTGACGGTGGTAAATGATCATCCCACCCTCTTTGGCTATAAGTGCCTGGGCGTAAGAGAGTTGTTCTCCACAGTCACATTTAATTGAGCCCATAGCATCTCCGGTGAGACACTCTGAGTGTACACGTACGATGGGTGTATCGGAGAGATTGTCCGTAAAAATGGCCAAATGTTCTTTGCCTAAGTCATCTTTAAATGCTTGGATGTTAAAAGTACCATATTTGGTTGGTAGGGTAGCGATTTGTGATATTTCTATATTGTTCATAATTTTATTATAGCCAAGAATTGGAAATTGAGAATGAGTCATTAGGAATTTTAGGCTAAAATGTTAAAAATATCTATGAAGGCTGAGTATGTTCGCACGTTTTAGAAGAAAAAGAATCAATCCTGTGTTAAGAGACCTCCTGCAAGAGACACATTTGTCTGTGAATGATTTTATCTACCCATTGTTTGCAAAGTCAGGGACTGGCATTAAAGAAGAAGTAGGCTCCATGCCTGGTGTTTTTCAAATGAGCATTGACGAAATCATTAAAGAGTGTGACACGCTAAAAGAACTTGGCATTAAGTCCATCATTCTTTTTGGAATTCCTGACACCAAAGACTCTGTTGGCTCTGACGCAATGTGTGAGCATGGCATCATGGCACAAACCGTACGTGAAGTAAAAGCCGCACATCCAGACATGTTTGTCACCACAGACCTTTGTTTTTGTGAATACACCGACCATGGACACTGTGGGGTGATAGACCCTGTGCACGAAACAGTAGAAAATGACATTACTTTGGCAAACTTAGCCAAACAAGCGGTGGTACATGCCAAAGCAGGCGTAGACATGATAGCACCTTCAGGTATGATGGATGGGATGATTACATCCATTCGTGCAGGGCTTGATGAGGCTGGTTTTGAAAACTTACCGATTATGTCTTACTCTACAAAATTCTCTTCTGCGTATTATGGACCGTTTAGAGATGTAGCTGAGTCTTCTCCCTCTTTTGGTGACAGAAGAAGCTACCAAATGAACCCAGCAAACAGAAACGAAGCCATCTTAGAAAGTATAGAAGATGAAAAAGAAGGCGCAGACATACTCATGGTGAAACCTGCCCTCGCTTACCTAGACATTGTACGTGATGTGAAAAATAACACTTCTTTACCTTTAGCTGTATACAATGTGAGTGGCGAATACTCCATGCTCAAAATGGCAGCAAAAGCCGGTGTCATTGACTACGATAAAGTAATGATGGAAACTATGATGGCATTTAAACGTGCAGGGGCAGATATTATTATTACCTACCATGCGAAAGAAGCAGCGATTTTATTGCAGAAGTAAGTGTATGAACATTAAAAATAAACCTGCGACTTTTTTTGCCTTACTAATCATTGTATTTATGGCTTACATACTTTACTGGAGTGCTACGAAACCCATTGCGGTGGTTATACAAGCGGGGCATGAAGGCAGAACTTCGGGCAATACAGGAGCAGAAACCAAAGAGTATAGGGAAGCGCTTTGGAATGTTTTTGTGGCCGATGAAGTAGCGAAACAACTTAAACTTTGGGACATTGAAGTCAAGCGCGTGCCGGCAAAAGTGCCTTTTATGCGTGCAAACATAGCCGTTTCCATTCATTTTGACTCTGCAAAAACACCTTGTAGAACAGGTGCCTCTATTGGGTACCCAAATGTCGACTCTCAAGCTTTTGCACAAAGATGGAGAAAACTTTATAGTGATTATTTTCCTTTTCTTTGGCATCAAGACAATTTTACCAAGGGGCTTAAAAATTATTATGCCTATAAATGGATACGTGCCGATAAATTTCTTGTCTTAGAACTTGGGGAACTTAGCTGTGACAAACAAAGTAAATGGCTTAAACCTCGTCTTAAAGAGGTAGCCAAACTTGTGGCCTATGGCATTGCAAAAGAGTTAGGGAAAGATGTTGAAAAACCTTCAATCTAACTCTCAAAGGTCAGCCTTAAATATCTTGGCTACAATATTTTTATGAAAACTCTCTCTAAACTAATCCTTTTAGGATCATTACTCTTTACATCACAAAGCGCTTTAGCGAAAGACCATAGTCTCTTAGAACTTACAAACTCAAACTACTTAAGTAAACTACTTACAAGTGACAAACCTGTACTTGTGAAGTTTTGGGCTTCTTGGTGTAGACCTTGTAAGACGATGACACCAAAATATAAGAGTGCGGCAAAAACCTTTAAAGGTAAAGTGACCTTTGCAGAAGTCAATGTTGATGCACAAAAACAAGTTTCACAAAGGTACCAAATCTCTAGTCTTCCTACTATGATCCTCTTCAAAAAAGGCAAAATAATTGCCAAACAAGTGGGTTCACTTTCAGAAAAACAGATAGAAAGTTTTGTAAAAAAACATCTTTAGCGGTTATTCTAAGTGCCCTTATAATACCCTCAATGAATTTATGGTAAAATATTCTCTTTTAAATTTTACTATTTATGTTTAATCATAAATAAGAGGATAGTCCCATGAGACACTTTTTAACACTTGCAGACTTCAGCAAAGAAGAACTTTTAGAGATGATTGCGCTTGCACAGAAAATAAAAGCACAAACTAAGTCACGTAAGTTTGTTCCCTATATGGAAAAACAAAC
>WTAE01000017.1 GCA_013139765.1 Sulfurovum sp. | reverse complement strand
AGCCGTTGATTTGTAATAAAGTTGATGCTCTTCATAATAAATAATGCTATCGACTGTGGTATCAACCTTTAACGTTTTTATATACTCCCCTTGTAGGGAGCTGTAGTAAAAGATTTTCTTTTTGTCTAAAAATAGCACGATATTGACTGATCTGTTACATAATCCACAATACCCATCAAAGATAATGACTTTGTCTTTGACCAAAACTAGACGACCTCTTCTTTTTTTGTATCTTCTCCCTCTTTATGCGGAGGTAAAGGCACAAAATAGCCAATGAGTAATAACAATGACCCCACCACAATAAAGGAGATAATACGTTCAATCGTACCAGAACTTGCAAGTTCTACCACAAAGAGTTTGAGTACGACCACAATGAGTAAACCAAAACCAGCAAGCCATAACATGCGATGTGCATAACGTTTAGAAAGTAACATAAGTACAATGGCTATGATGCTCCAAAGAATGGAAAGACCTGTTTGGAAATAGTTATCTTTCCATAAATTCACTAAAGTATATTCCACTCCCCCATAGACATGTACTGCACGTGCGAACACAACGGTAATGAGAAGTGCCAATAAAAAAGTCACTCCAACATACAGATAATTTTGATTCTCTCTAGAAAAATGTTTTACATTTTTAAAGACCCAATACACCATCATCGACAATACCAAAAGTTGCCCCAAGTCTAAAAGATTTAACAAAGGAAAATAAAAATTCTGTGAGGCAGGCACAGCAAAAGTTTTCACAGTCCAAAGTAGAGAGACAAGCATGAACCCTCCAGCAGAGATAAACTGGTACTTTTCTCTTTGACTCTCCAACCATGCAAAATACTGTTTTGGAAGTAAAAGTAACAGTGCTAGAAGAAAAGGAAGAAGAATTGTAGCAAGTGATTGAACACTCTCACTCAAACCAAGAAGTGATGTTTGATACCTCAGCTCCAATACTCCCACAATTGCAACAAACCAAGGGGCAATGATATGTAAGATACTTGCGTATGTCCACACTTTACTATAGAGATACAAAAGCCCATAATACACTACGATAAATCCAATAAACAGCCCTGGACCAATGCCTTCAAAAGGGTGTTTCACTTCAAGTAAAGAAGCAAATGAAAACAGCAGACCTAGAGGGACAAAAGTTTGTAAACCTTCTACAAGCATTTCCCACTTTAGCGTTTTGACAATAAGCAAGAGTATGGGAACATACAATAGTAATGAAAAGAGCAAGGTATGGCTCTCGTTAATATCGAAGTGTTCAAATTGACTACTTGTACCCATAAGCCACAATAACACAGAAACACCCAGCAACACTTTTGAGAGTATTCTGTCTAAAACAAAAAGTTTAGGTCTGTGGGTATCTAAAAGATAAGCACCCGCAAGGACTGCCGAGATAAGAATGATATAGCCTAAATACTCTGCCACACTCACCCCTCCAAAATGGACTGTATAGGGGTATACAAAGACAGAAAGCACCAAGAGTGCCTCTCCAAAGTAGCGTGTATAGATTTTGTTTTGTTTTAATGCCAACCAAATCATACCAGCACTCTCTAGAGACCACAATGCTGCACTTACGTCTGCATCAAAGATGTACGGTACGGCTATGGTTAAGAACACGACACCCAAAGCCAAAAATGACTGAGACAACAAAGATGTACGCTCTTTGTTTTTTAAAAACACAAAAAGGCTTACGTAAAACAGTCCTAAAGCAACTGCACTATAGGCATTGCCATGTTCAAAAGTACTCACAAGATTTAACTGTAAAGGAAAAACCACAATAGGAAGACCAAAGACTAACGTACCGTCCACTAAATTTTTAGGCTCATACGGATGTTTGATGGTGAAAAGTATTGCAATCCCTACATACATTAGAAAGTAGAGGATTAAAAAGGGTTCGGTGCTCGCAAATAACTCAGGTGCATAACGCGTGGTTCCCCATACGCCAGAAATGACAAAAGTAAACACAAATCCAAGTAGGTTCAGTACTCTCCATGAACGGTACCAAGCAAGCGCAAATACACCTAAGTTCAATAATGCATAATAACTAAAGAGTAACACATGTGAACCCTCTCCTGTAGAAGTCAAAATAGGGACAAGAAAACCACCTGCCGTGGCAAACACTGCTAAAGGCAAAGAGTCTTCAAAAGTCGCTAACATTGAACCCACAATCACCACCACAAGCATGAGAAGGAAAGCCGTATCAAGGCCAATGAGCGCGTAGAATTTGGCTGCCGCATAAATCAGTAAGTAGAGTATCGCCACACCCAATCCTTGCAGTATTTGCCCATACGCACCTTCTTTATGTCTCAACTTCCAACCTAAGCCAATAAGTGCAAACGAGACAAATGCAACAAACCACAAACGCATCTCTATACTAATCACAGAATGTTCTGCTGCATACTTCACTAAAAATGCCAAACCAAAAAAGAGAATCACACTTCCTATACGTACCAAGAGGTTTCCACCTGTAAAATAGTTTTGAACAAAGGTAAAGATTTTAGAAGATTCTTGTGATTCATATTCTAGAGAAGAATGTCTTTCTACTTTACGCTCTTCTGCATGGGTCTCTTTAAAAGATTCTACAGAAGATTCTTCTTCAAAAGCATGTGCAATCATAGGAGCACCAGTGTCATTCTCATTATCTACTGCATCAGGTACAGCTGCGTCACTCTCTGCTTTCATCTCTGAAGTATGCGTAGCCTCCCACGCTTCTACACTCCCCGCAGCCAATGCCTCTTTCTCCAAGATGGCTTCATCGATTGGCAAGTCATCTTCTTTCACTACAGGTACATGATTCTCCCTTGATTTTAACAATTTATTAACCAAGCTCTCTAAATGTTTAATTTTGCTTTGTAAAACAAAAATCCAAAACCCTAAAATGATAAATAGTAGTGCGGATGTGTTCATAGACTATTCCTTTCAATAAAATTCTTCATCTTCCTATATGCTGTACTATCCCGACAATACCTTTTCAATCCCGTTAAAGTATTCATCCCAAACATATCTATAAGTGTTGGGTCCGCACCATTCTCTAATAGCAACTGAACCATATCAAAATTCCTACACCCTTTAGCTGCCACTGTCAATGCTGTCTCACTCTTTTTATATTGATAATTAACATTTGATCCATGTTCAAGCAATAATTTTGCAGTTAATATTCTATTTGTTACTACCACATCAGACAAAGCCGTATAAAATCCATTTTTAGACATGACATTTGGATTTGAACCATACTCAAGTAGTATTTTTGCAAGCCTATCATCATTTTGTTTGATGGCAAAGGTTAAAGGAGTATCGCCAAATTTATTTTTCATCTCTATATCATCCCCCTCATCCAATAATTCATAGAGTTTGTCATATAAACGATTTTGGATAGCAGCAAAAATAGCTGGTACCCCTCTTTGAATATCATGCTCATAAATCGCGTATGCAGAACCATCCCGTTTCTTCTCTTCTACGAAGATACATTCTATATCTTTAGGTAGAGGAAACTCTTCACATTTAGCCCCCTCGATATACAATTTATATATGTGTTTCTTCAAATTTATATCTTCTTGTACGATACGGGCTTTCTTTCCAATAATTTGATATATCTCCAATCTTCGTAGGGCGTTGTATGTTCTAATCGTAAAGATTTCTTCATTTTTACTCTGAGGTTTTTTAAGATAATCGAATGCTGTCCTCTCGTCATAATCTTCTAACAATACATCGGCCTTAGCTTTTATCATGCAGTCAATAAACCTACTATTGTTATGTTGTGCAGCTATCATTAAAGGGGTTTGTCCTTCTTCATTGAAGATATTGACATTTACATCTTTAAAATTGACTGCCCGACACAACTTATCTGTTTCTGCCAACTTCCAAAGTCTTGAATCTAAATCAACCTCTCCATAGGAGAAAGAACAAAACAGTGACATAATGGCTACTGTAAAACTTATTCTTCTCATATTGCAATTATTTTCCATCAATAAGTTCTTTCGCCAATGTTTTAGCCCCTTTAAAGTCAGATTTTCCTGTTCTAAGTTTTAAAAATACATCTACTTTATACTGCCTACTATTTATCAAGTTTTCTATTTCTGCGTTCTCTCTTTTATTACAATGCCCTAAGGAAGTGATTGCATTATCATTATGTTTATCTGCTAATTTAGGATTTGCCCCACTATCTAACAGTAGCTTTATCATTTCCACATTACATTGTTTGACAGCTATACTCAAAATAGTTAAACTTTTTTCATATTGGTAGTTTACATTTGCCCCTCTACTCACAAACATTTTTACAGCCTTTATATCATTTCTTGCTGCAGCATAGGTAAATGGTGTAAATGACCAATACTCTCTCATAGCATTCATGTTGGCTCCTCTTTGAAGTAACTTTTTAATAGCATAATAATTATATTCCTCTACTGCAACATAGAGTAATGTTTTACCTTGATTATTTTTTAATTCGATATTTTCTACACTCTTCATGTATTTATCAAAGTCACTATTCTTTTGATACTTAATTGTTTCAAATATCGGGTTTTTGTTAGTCTTTATTGCGTTTAGATATGCTTTTGTTTCTTGTTTTTTCACTTCCAATTTACGTTTATTTGTGGCTATTTGAAATTCAACATCTTCGACTTTTTGAAGTGTATTATTTTTACCTTTTTTAAGTACATTATTCACTAAACGTGTCACTTCCTTTTTAGTCACATCATCACATTTCTGTAAAGAGTTCATAACCATACCCCCATATCCATCTTTAAGTCTCGGATTTGCTCCTTTATCCAATAATAATTTGACCATCTGAACATTACATGTTCTTATTGCATCATTTAAAACTGTGGATTTATTTTTATGAAAGAAGTTTATATCTGCTCCATTGTCTAAAAATATTTTGAGTGCTTTTATATCATTGATTGCTATCGTATAATTAAAGGGTGTCCATTCTCCATTTTGTCCATCAAGTACATTTATATCTGCACCTTTTTCTATAAGTTTTTTAATAGCATAGTAATGTTTAGTTGCCACAGCTATGTGTAGTGGTGTGGATCCATTGGAATTCATTCTATTGATATCACTTAAGGTACTTAAATACTTATCAAACTTTTTATTTTTCCTAAGTTCTTCTTCTTGTTCATATCCAATTTTTGCTTTTTTATTAAGATTAATTGCTTTGTGCTTTAAAGCTTTGTTATCTCTTCCTTTAAGAAGTTGCCTCATTTTTACTATATTTTCTTTCTTTTCACAAGAGATTGGTTGCTTATCAAAAACTGTTTTACCTCGTTTGTCTTTGAGATAGGGGTTTGCCCCATTATCAAGAAGTATTTTTATAGCTTCAAAGTTATTACATTTATACATTGCGGTGGAGAGCGCCATACTCCCAAATCGATCTTTTGAGTCTACATCAGCACCATGATTTAACAGTACCTTAAGTAATTTTGTATCATTAATCATTGCTGCCCAGTAGACTGGTGTTTTTAACGCATTTTGATCAAATTCATTCATATCTACACCTAATTCAATCAAACGCTCCAATGCATAGAAATCATGATAGTGAATACTCGCCCAAAGGAGTGAATAATTAGATTTATTTTTTATAGATAAATCATCTACTGTAGTGATTAGTTGGTCAAATAATGCATTATCTTGAGCTTTTATGGCTTTAAATATCTCATGTTTAGAATGTGCTTTTAATGCCTGACATTCCGTATTTTTAGGGAGTAAAAAATCATCACATACTGCACCTTTAATTGTTATTGATAAAATGTCGTTATCATACATATAGGCAGATTGAACAACCTCAGCTTTATCTTTAACAATCTGATTTACTTCTAATAGACGTAACGCCCCATACATTCTATTGCTAAATATCTCCTCTCGTCTATTATGAGGTTCTTTAATATAGTCAAATGCAGATTTTCCATGCTTGTCTTTCAGATGTACATCCACTCTAGCATCCCCTAGACCTCTAACAAATTCATCATTATTCCGTTTCACCGCTACAATTAATGGTGTTTCTCCTTTTTTGTTAAAAATATTGGCATCAACATCCCTAAATTGCCCTATGGAGACTGTATATCCTTCTTTGACATACATCCAAAGTTTCTCTTGAAGTTTTTTGACGTATGCAATATGTGCTTTCTCTCTAGCTTCTTTCTGTTTACCTTCTTTTTCAAGTTTTTCTTCAAGTATTCGTAATTTGTTTTCTTTCGTAATATTAATATATTTAGCATTACGTTTGTGTTTTCTATAAAATTTAGAAAGGATTTTTCTGTATTCATAAATTAAATCCATGGACTCTGAACGATTACTTTTTTTATTCTCAGGTTCATCCGAACTGTACCGATAATATACAAATGGCTTACCATTCTGACAAATCTCCATTCTATATACATGTGCATCAAAGACATGTCCCATGGGATCTTCTTTTTTAAAACTTTTATAATCATAAATCTTAAATAATGAATTTATTGTCTTCCAAGTTACATCATCAAGGACTAACTCCCATCTTGAACCACCATTACTTTTAGCTACCCCATAGGAGAATGAGCGTTTATCATTATCTTTTAAGATGCTATAGTAGCCCTCCAAACTATAACCTTGTCCACCACCAAAAACAAAACGATAGAAATATCGACCATTTGTACACTCATCATTAAAAGATAACTCATGATGTAGAATCAAATTTTCATCAAATAAACTTGTTGTCATTGCTTTCATAGTTTCTGATTTTGCAGAAGTGACAATAGTGAAAAAGATTAAAATTAAAGAGATAATACGTAACATTTATTGCTCCTTATTCAAGACTAAAGCCCATGTTTTAGCCCCTTAAAGTCAGCCTTCCCCGTTCCCAGTTTAGGTAATTCTTCTACTTTATAGTATTTAGAAGTCACAAAGAATGAATTCATTTCTAAAGATCTAATCTGTTCCCTAATAATCTGCAATATCATTATCTTAGCCTCCAATGGTCTACCGTTCTTCCCGCGCTAATAATTTCAGTTGTTCCGGGAATAAATAATCCCCCTTTAATGCCGCTTCCTGTAAAAATATCCCACTGAACAACATCACTCTTTTTCCATATAAACAGGGAACTCCCCCTAACCATTATAAATTTACCATTATCACTTATTTCTATAGATTTAGGATCCATAAAACTATCAGCAATATATCTCTTGCGTATGCTTTTAGTACTAATATCATACAAATAAAGGCTATCATTTCTCATGGCAATATAGATATTAGTTGAATTTAAAGGATCAGGAGCTATCGCTCCTATTTCGCGACCTTCTGGTAGCTCTATAGTGTCCTGATAGGTCAGACACAGAGAACCTAAACCTAAGAAACCATTACTAATCTTCCAAATTTCTAATTTCTTACTATTACTCCCTATGTATACATAGCTACTATCACCAGAAAGAGCCAAGGAGGCAATACGAGTCTTTCTGTATCGAGACTTTTTCTCTCCATCAAAAAACCTTGGTACTGTCTCTGTAATAACTTTTCTATTTTCAGGGTCTAAAATACGTACTTTATGTGCCTTCTCCGAAATTCCTACCACATAATTCTCATTCTTTAAGAAATGCAATGCCCTAAGAGAGAATGGTTTATACATAGGATCTTTATGACCTATTTTCGTAATCATACTCTCTAAAAAGGGATTAAATAAAGAGAAGCCTCTTCCTTTAGAAACAGCAATACGATCTCCTTCTTCACTTATAGTTAAATAAAATGCATTATCTAGCTGTTTAGGTAAAGTAGAGATGATTGTAGGGATTGTAGCATCATACCAAGCACTTTTGGAACCACTAAGTGCAAAATATTTATGATCCCCAGAAACGGCAAAACCATTAGGGTTGTATCTTCGGGTATCAAGTGTTGTAATTTTTTTATATTTGTCATTACTGCAATCTGTAGATTTAGGCTTATATTTACGCTCTATAATCATTTTTTCACGAACAAAACTTATGGTATGCATCTCTTTTTTATCACAGAGTCTTTTGGCATACTTGACATTATAATGTTCCATTTTTATTTTATTACCATCTATTAAATAATAATCTAAACCATCATACGTTTTATGATCAAAGAAAATATCTTTTGAAATATTCAGCGTCATTATTCTTTCACAGATTTCCCCTTTAGGGATACGATTAAAAGTAAATTTTACTCCACCCTTTGGCATTCCATTTATCTCTATTTTAATCCCAAATACCGACTTAATACTCTTATTATCTTCTATCCAGCGTGCTGGAATAATACCCGCTTTTATTGCCTTTTTATTATTCATATATGGTGTTGGAGTATTCACAAAAGTAGCCGCATAGTATTTTAATATTTGATCTTTATAATCAATGATTGTATGAGAAATTCTTATGTCACTATTTCTTTTTTTATTTCGAGAATGAATAGAGGTTTTCTTTTTTGACAAGGTTGAACGCTTTAGAGGAGTCAATACTGTAGCATTACAATCAAAAAAATGTTTAAGCTCCTCCAATTCTCCCTCTTGCTCTATCTTCATACCAATAGTAGTCATCCACCACATTTTTGGTCTAACAACTCTATTGTAGAACTCATCTTTATAGTTCTGTTCTTTCATATCATCTAAAGCAGTAGTTAAGAAAGCTTGAAAATTATTGATATTGTCCGTTCTGAGACATTGTTCAAGACGAAGAAGTCTAAGTCCCCCGCTAAGGTCATTACCGCCACCCTCGAGCATTTTTTTTGCAAGGGTAAGATACCCTTTATAATCATGAATATTTGTACCACTTTTTTGGTACCCTTCTATTAAAGTACGTGCCTTTTTAAATGAGGGAATAGCTAATTTCAGGACTTTCGATTTTTGACTTTTATTTGCAATCACATTAAAAGTACCCAGTTCTATTTTTGTTACATTATAGTCACAATATTTTTTTATATCTTGAGGCAACATCTCCTTCCCATATATTGTATTAATACTTCCCCCATAAAGTACCCTTCCTGCAAGTTCACGTTTTTCATTTCCGTAATATGTAGAGTGCTGATTAAGGTGGTAATATTCAAAACAGCTAGATAGATATGATAACTCTGTTGATACATTACTTCTCTTTTTCGGTTGATCATAATAACGTAGATATTGTTCTTGCAGATATGCATATCTCAAAAGAAACCTACGTTCTTTACTTTTTTCTTTACTTACCTCAGTAATATTTACATAATCTTTACTTGCAATAGTATTCACAGGATATAGTTTCATTGTCGTGAGATTATAGTCTCCCAAATACTTATTTTTTCCTTCTATACTCCATATGGGTGGACTTTTCATAATTCCATCTAGTAATTTTTTATCATAACTCCTCATTCTTGCAGATGATTCACTACTTCCCTCCGTACGAATGGCACCTTCTGTCCAACGTAGCCTTTTCAATTGTTTTTTTAATTTTACTGTGGGGAAAAGTATCTCTTCAAGTATATTGTCGAAATCATAGCTGAGCTTACAAGAAGACTCAATATCCGAAACAATATGCCATAACCTCCAATAGTCCAAATCACTTTTTCTAAGTGCTTCTTTGTCTTTTATATGCTCTAAGCGATACTGTAATGACAACGCATACGAATAAATAGCTGTTCTATCTCGTTTGTTGAAGCAATCAAATGATTCAACCAATTGCTTCATTTCCATTGGTAGTTTGCTAGAAAACTCCACACTATTGGAAAAAGTAAGTACCAAAAGTACAGAGAGTAAAAGTTTTTTCATAATGAACCTTTCATTGTGTATATTGTTATAGAATTTCTTGTTGTCTTTAGAATGTAATACCCACTAACTTTTAAGCATCACTAAGCTCCTTCGCCAATGTTTTAGCCCCTTTAAAATCTGCTTTCCCCGTACCAAGCTTAGGCAATTCATCTACTTTATAATATTCAGAAGGTATAAAAAGTGAGTTCATCTCTAAAGACTTTATTTTCTCTTTTAAAGTATCTACTTCCATCTCACCTTCAAGTAAAAGCACTAACTTCTCACCTTTTTTCACATCAGGGATTGCTGCGATGGCTATTTGGTCTTGTTCGCCTAACACTTTTGCAACTTCTCCTTCTACAAGTCCTAAACTCACCATCTCTCCTGCCACTTTTGCAAAACGGCTGTAGCGGTCAACAATGGTGAGGAAACCATCTTCATCGATGCGTCCTTTGTCTCCGGTGATGTACCAACGTATACCTTCCATCTCTTTTATGACAGAAGCTGTTTTTTCAGGGTCTCCAATGTAACCCTTCATGATTTGTGTCCCACCAATGAGAATCATCCCCTCTTCTCCTGTAGGAAGTAGTTCAAAACTTTCAGGATCTACAATTTTAAAAGCAGAGCCTGGTACAGGTAATCCTACTGTGCCTATCTTGTGTCCCGTTTGCACCTTCCATGAGTCTTGCATCAACACATCAGGAATGTTAATTGAAGCCACTGGTGTGGTCTCGGTGGCACCATACCCTTCGTAAATATCCTGTCCAAACTTTGATTTAAAGGCTTCCCGTATCTCTTTAGGCAGTTTTTCTGCCCCTGCAATGACCATACGTAAATGTTTAAACATTAATGGATTTAACTTTTTATTACGCGTGTAAAGTCTAAAGAATGTGGCTGTTGCAAAAAGCATACTTGCTTCATATTTGGCTGCCATTTTCCCAATGCCAAAACCATCTGTTGGGTCGGGATGACACACGACCGGTATACCTTCAATAAGTGGGAGTAACGTTGTCACAGTCAGACCAAATGAGTGAAAAATTGGTAAGGTGCCAAGCATCACATCTTCATCTCTTGGGTTAATGAGCGTGGTGGCCTGTTTGATGTTCCCCATCATATTTTTATGGCTTAGTTCTATACCTTTAGGAGTCCCTTCACTTCCAGACGAGAATAGAATGGCTGCAGTATCTTCCAAAGAGACATTTTTAATGTACAGTTGGTTGAGTATGCTACTTGGTAAAAACTTCACTGTAACAAGTGTCATGAGTGTTTTGGCTTTTGACATCTTCTCTTTCACATCTTCTAGGTAAATAACATCTACCTTTTCCAATACAGCACTCATGTCAAAACCTTTGGCTTTGAGTTTCGTAACAAACTGTCTAGAAGCCACCAGACTTTCAATGTTTGCAATTTTCAAGGCATGGTTAAGTGATGCTTCCCCACTAGAGTAGTTTAAATTAACAATCGTTTTCCCTAAAGTAAGTAGCGCCATGTTTGCCATGGATCCACCTACAGAAGTAGGTACTAATAGCCCAATGTTTTGTTTGTTTTTTAAAGATTTTTTAAAGGCTGAAGCCATCATAAAAGTACCTGTTCCAAAACGTTCTCCACTCACTTCTACGCCAGTAGAGTCTGCCATACAAAGATTTGTACCTGACTCTTTCATAGACTTTATCCATGCTTTTTGTAAACAGTCTAAGCTATTTGCATAACTTTTCCAAGAGAGTACAGAGAGATCAAACACTGCTTTTTTAACGCTGTTTGCCTTGGAGTCTATCTCTAAAGGTGCAGCAAAAGAAACAGAGATCTCTTTACTTTTTTTACGTTTCATTTTTTTAGAGGCATACGAGAAGTTATCTTCCCACAAACCTTGTAAGTAAAAAGGAACAATCACAGTATTTTCAGCCCCTTTTGCGGCCAATTCGAACCCTCTTTGAAAAGTTCCTAAATGCCCGTTACGTGAAAGATGTCCTTCTGGGAATAAAGCCACGGTCTCCCCACGATTCAGTGCCTCTGTCACCAAAGAAAGTGCCCCTTTACTCCCACGACTTGAAATGGGTATGGCACCAAAGAACTTTAAAAAAGGTTTCACATACCACTTATCATAATAACTTCTCTCCATCACAAAACGAATTTGTTTAGGATAAGCCATTTGTAACATTGCCCAGTCTAAAAATGAAATGTGATTACCCAAAAGCAAAATACCTTTGTCTGCAGGAATGTTTTTAAGACCATACACATCCAAGCTATATCTAAAACCGATAATCATGCGTACCATGTAGCGTACCAATGACTGAGGCAACTTTATGAAAGTATAACCCATACCTAAAAAGGCGATAAAAGAGATCATGTAAAACAGTGTTGTGGACGAGAGATTAAAGTAACCAAACACTGCGGTTAAAACTAAAAAGAAAAACATACTCACATTTTGCATAAAGTTATTGCCCGCAAGTACTTTTCCTAAGATGTTGGAAGGCGCGGTAAACTGTATCATCGCATTAAGAGGGATGATAAACAGTCCAGCTGAAAAACCAAAGATAAAAAGCATACTCGCTAAAGACCAGAGAGACGAGAGTGTTGGCAACATATAGAGTGCAAAAGTTACCCCAAGTGCGCCCAATGGAATAATGCCCGTCTCAATGTAGTTTCTACTAATACGCCCAACCACAAGTGAGCCTACCACCATACCCACACCAGAGAGAGCAAGTAAGCCTTGTGCTGTGACGGTATTGGTAATTCCTAGTGTAGATTTCAAGTACTCTCCAAAAATTGCCAGAAGCACTTGAGAGACACCCCAAAGGACAGAAAGTCCAAGAATACTAAGCCAAATCACATCATTGGATTTAAGTACCTTGAGGTTAGATTTCATATAATTTAAATTGGTATATTCTTTCCTGTTGAACCTTGATTGGTTCTCTACAGGCATCATTTTAAACTTTTTTACCAACCGACGTGCCAGTAAATACTCCACAATACTACCTCCAATAAGCAAGTAACCCAGTGGCGCAATATAGGACAAAATAGTATTGGCATCACTACTTCTATCTTGTAAAAGCATTTCAAAAAAGAGGGAATAAATCACGGCCCCTGCCAAAATAGAGACAATCGTTACAGACTGTACTAAGGCATTGGCTGAAGCCAAGTTTTCATTACCTGTCATCTC
>WTAE01000234.1 GCA_013139765.1 Sulfurovum sp. | reverse complement strand
CCTAACTCTTTTTCTATCTCTTCTAAGAAATCTTGGTTTGAAAAGACGGACTCATCACGTACCGCAACTTTATACGCTGTGTTTTTAATGATGAGATTAATTTGTCCACCGGTGAGTTCGTGTTGTGCTAACACTTTCATGTCAAAACTTTCATCATAATCTGCCCCTTCTGGAAGCATGAACTGCCAAAGACGTAGCCGTTGTTTTCTGCCTGGTTTTTTAAACTCTATCTTGTAGTTAAAACGTCTTGAAAATGCTTTGTCTATGTTTCCAAGTAGGTTGGTGGTGGCGATGAGTATACCTTCAAATTTTTCTATTTGTTCTAAAAAAATGTTTTGCATTTGGTTGTGCATTTTGTCGGCAGAAGAGCCCTGTCCTTCAGAACGAGAAGACAAAAACTGGTCTGCTTCGTTCAGTAGTAAAATGGGTTCTACTTTTGCTTTTTTACTCAAGTCTTTAAAATCATCAAAAATTTTACGTACATTTTTCTCAGACTCACCCACATACATTGACAATATTTTAGAACAGTCAAATGACAAGATAGGACGCTTTAAAGTCTTCGCCAAAGAGACAGCTGTCATTGTCTTTCCTGTCCCCGCTGCACCATAAAATATGATACGCGCATCAATGCCTTTACGCTTGTCTTTGATCCCCCACTCTTTAAGTTTTTTAAACACATCTTTGTCAACTTGCTTGACAACATTGTTAAGTGTTTCTCGTGTTTTAGGGTGCAACACCACATCATCAAGTGTAGTGCTTGGTTTTAAGTACTCAAAAAGCTCTTGCTCTTCTACCAAAGCGTCAAGCTTTAGTTTGGTTACTTTCTTCTTCTTTTTAGGGTGAATAATGCGTTGCATCACCTCTTCTTGCAAGTAAAAAGCACGACTCACACCACCAAACATGTTGAGTATCTCTTCATAGTCAATGATGTCATCGGTAATGAGCTTTGCCCCGTCTTCAAGTAAGGCACGGTTTTTGATTTTTTCATACTCATCAAAAGAGATGAGTTCAATGAGGGTGTTCATGTCTCTAAACTGCCCTTCCCCTCCTGAGTACTCTTCTTTTAAGAGTGCCAGAAAAATACGTTTCTCTTTTTCATCTAGGTTTTTTTCTTTAAAAAACTCTTCTACCACAATAGGTGCTTCCGTCATCTTGACACGCTCTTCAATACGTTTTGTCAAAAGTGTCAACTTGTTTTTTAAACGTCCAATGCTTAAAGAGTTGTCAGCAAATCCTTGTTTAAATGTTGCAATATTATGTAATAAAGTCACCATATCAAACTGATCTTGTAAATACTCCAAGTGATCCGTATACGGTTTCACTGCTGGTAAGTAAATCTCCAAAGAGCCCTCTTCCAACAAACGTAAAAGGGAAATGCTTGGCGTGACTGAAGCAGAAAGTAGTTCTAACTTAGAAGATTCATGTGCTTTTACTTGTCCAAAACTTACTTGTATGAGCCAGCCTAAGTCTAAAAGGTTTTTCACCAAACCTAGTTTTTTAAGGTACACATATCCATCTGTTCCAAAGTTGTCTTGCAGTATTTGAAGTGAAGAAATCTCTTCCAGTCCTGAGACGTAACGTTTACAAATGTATTGGATGAGTTTTGCTTCTTCTTTGGTACATTTTAAGTGCCCAAAAATAGATGTTTTCGCAACATCTTTGCTCTCAATAAAGTCAATAAGGTGTTTCAATATTTTTCCTTATGCATTGAACCATGTAGTGTTCAAGCGTTAATACTTTGAGTATAACAAAGATTTGCTATACTCTAGTTATCAAACTTTTAAAGAGCCTTATGTCATTTTTTAAAAACCTATTTTCTAAACCTCTTAACATCACTCTCACTGTGACCTCCTCTAATGGATTTCACTTAAGACCAGTGGCACAATTTGTCTCTTTGGCTAAATCTTTTCCTTGTAACATAGACGCCACATTTCATGATAAAACGGTCAATGCAAAAAAAGTAAATGCTTTGCTTTCGCTCTCTTTAGAAAAGGAAAATACCTTTACACTTAGTATTAAAGGTAAAGATGCAAAAAAAGCACTTCATGCACTCAACACACTTTTTCTTAGCCTCATGAAAGAAGATGTGGAAGTAAAAAACATAGAAAAAACGTCTCACTCTTACGCAAAGGCTTCTTATGAGGGAGATATTATTGCAAAAGGAGTAGCCATTGCACCTCTCTATGCCTATCAAGATGAGATCATTCACCATACAAATACTTTGCCTTTTTCTGAAGCGATTCAACTCAGTATTGAAGACTTGGGGAAAAGTGATTTAGACATTAACTTGGCACAAAAAGAGTTACTCCTGGGACTACAAGAGAGTGCCACAACACTAGAAGACCTTGAGGCTCACATCACCCAAGCCTGTCAAAACCTAGAAGGCACAAAGCTCTCTGCAAAAATTGTAGACTACCAAGACATTTTACAACGTGTTAAAAGTCATTTGGGAATAGAGAAAAAACTTATTTTCCCAGAACATGACTTTATACTCCTTGCCAATGACCTCCTCCCCTCAGAGATAGAAATACTCAGCCAAAGCAAAGTGAAAGGAGTGATACTCAAAGAGACCTCTATCAATTCACATACAGCCATACTCTTACGTGCCGCTGGTCTTACCTCACTCATCATAAACCAAGCGCTAAAAGCCAGTCAAGAAGATGTCATCCTCGATGCAAGTGCTGCGGTACTTGTGATTGACCCTACAGAAAAAGATTTAGAATCTGCCAAAACATCACAAGATGAAATAGAAACACAAAAAGAACAAGCTTCCGAAAAACGTTTTGACAAGGCCCTTACTAGCAAAGGCCATACCATCAATGTTTATGCCAATGTGGGAGATGTCCCCTCTGCCAAAACTGCAAAAGAAGAAGGCGCAGAAGGCATTGGGCTTTTACGTTCAGAGTTTCTTTTTAAAGAGGTGGCTCCCACGTTTGAAGGCCAAAGCGAAGCGTACAGCGAAATCTTTTCCCTTTTTGATGACATAACCGTGCGTACTCTTGATGTAGGTGGGGATAAAAACTTGCCCTATATCTCTTTAGAAAAAGAAAACAATCCTTTTCTTGGCATCCGAGGCGTAAGACTTTTTAAAACGCACCTCGCTTTACTTGAAGAGCAACTCCATGCCATCTTTTTAGCTGCCAAAAGTAAAAAACTTAAAGTCATGTTTCCGATGGTCTCTAGTGTTGAAGAGTTTACACACGCTAAAAGTCTAGCAGAGAATGTCGCTAAAAAACAGGGTCTTGACATCTCTAACATTCTTTTTGGCATTATGATAGAAGTCCCTTCTGTACTTTTTCTCATCAAAGACTTTAATGACGTGGTTGATTTTTACTCCATAGGTACAAACGACCTTACCCAGTACCTTTTTGCCATAGAACGTACCCACTCTACACTCAAAGCAGACGAACTTTCTCCTGTTATTTTTTCTGCGCTTACGCGTATTGTCACGGAGAGTACTAAGCCTGTCAGTATTTGTGGTGAACTCGCCGCCAATGACAAAGCCATCAAACAACTTGTGAATCTAGGACTACACACCCTTTCCGTCTCACCAAAAAGCATTGCACAAACCAAGGAGATTATCAGACATGTTTAGTTTATTACAAAAAATAGGGAAAGCATTAATGACCCCTATCGCGGTACTTCCTGTGGCTGCACTTCTTTTACGTTTAGGGTTTGGAGACATCTTTGATGGACAAATTGCCCTCATTATGAAAGCGGCGGGAGATGCCATCTTCTCTAACCTTGACTTACTTTTTGGGGTAGGTATCGCTTACGGTTTAGCTAAAAATAATGATGGTGCAGCAGCACTTGCCGGTGCCATTGGGGTACTCATCGCTAAAGCTGTCTATTTGAGTATTGACAAAGATGTCAATATGGGTGTCTTTGTGGGTATCATCGTTGGTGTACTTGCAGGCTCACTCTATAACCGTTTTCATGACATTAAACTGCCAGAATTTTTAGGCTTTTTTGGTGGCAAACGTTTTGTGCCTATTGTCACCGCTGTCTCAGCCATTGGGGTGGGTATATTAGCCGGTTATTTTTGGCACTACGCACAGTCAGGCATTGATGCATTTTCCAATGCCATCATAGGACAAAACGAAATTGGTACCTTTATTTATGGTGTACTCAACCGTCTGCTTATCCCTCTTGGACTTCACCACATTTTAAACTCTGTCTTTTGGTTTCAACTGGGTGAATACACCCACATAAAAGATGGTGTAGAAGTCGTAGCAAACGGAGACTTACACCGTTTCTTTGCGGGAGATAAAACAGCAGGTGTCTACATGTCAGGCTTTTATGTGGTCATGATGTTTGGTCTCCCTGCTATGGCTTATGCCATGTACCTCAATACACCAAAAAACTCTCGTAAACGTGTGGGTGCAATACTCTTTGGTGTGGCATTTACTTCATTTTTAACAGGGATTACAGAGCCTTTAGAGTTTCTTTTTCTTTTTGTGGCCCCCTTACTGTTTGTCTTACATGCCATCTTAACGGGCTTGGCTTTGGCAGCGGCACAAATGTTAGATATTCACGCAGGGTTTGGTTTTTCTGCAGGGTTCATTGACTACGTCATTAACTACAAGTTGGCAACCAACCCTCTCTACATCTTACCTTTGGGGCTTGTCTTCTCTGTCATTTACTTTGTCACATCCTACTACACCATCAAACTCTTTAAACTCAAGATATTTTCCGAAGATGATGATGCAAACAATAATGATAACCTCTGTGAAACTTCAGATGAAGCCTTGGCATTCATAGAAGCTTTAGGCGGGAAAGAGAATATTGTACAAACGGATGCTTGTATTACGAGGCTACGTATGTCAGTGAAAGACTCTTCTACTCTTCAAGACGAAGCATTTGCAAAACTAGGTGCCAAAGGTGTCATACGACCAGATAAACACACTATACAAATCATCTTGGGTACTAAAGCAGAGTCAGTGGCAGAGAAGATAAAAGACGCATTATAAGAAAGTTATTTACTTTCTAAATCTTTTTTATCATCTTTTGGATTCTTATCATCTTTAGACTTCTCATTATTTTTAGGCTTCTTCGGTGACTTCAAAACAATCACAAAAACTACTAAAATAAGCCCATATGCCATGTAATAATACATATTGTCAACCAACGCAGGCATTATTTTACCTCCATGATGATATCAGAGGCATTCACTCTGCCTAGTTTTTTCTCAATGCTTTTAATGTCACTCTCTTCTAAGATGATGACGGGGGTAATAATGTCTTTGGCATGCTCCTTGAGGGTTGCCAAGTCCGCTTCGATGATGACATCTCCTGCTTTGACTTTATCACCCTCTTGGGCTTTACGTGTAAACCCTTTACCTTCAAGTGCTACTGTCTCAAGGCCTATGTGCACCATGACTTCCAAACCTTTGTCACCTTTGATGCTGTACGCATGGTTGGTAGAAAAGATTTTGGAGACAACACCGTCAATAGGTGCAGTAAATTCACTGCCTGTTGGGATGATGGCTACACCATCTCCCACCATTTTTTGAGAAAAGACGTCGTCATTGACTGACTCTAAACTTAATACTTCTCCATCAACAGGTGCGTGTATCTCTCTTGCTTTACTTTTTAAAAATCCAAACATTATTTACCTTATTTTCATTCTTAGATTTGAACATCATTCAAATATTTATCAATTTCAATTTCTAACATTCTCCAATTTTTCTTATACAAGAAAATATAGTCCATTATATAGGTTTTCTCTTTGACAGAAAGGTACTCTGCAAGTTCTCGAAACATTTTTACCATTTCTCCAGCATGCATGTTATCATATAATGCAAGTGCTGACGTTGCAAATGCACTTAAAGCACGATACTCTTCGTCTCTAATCATCTTAGCTAAGTCATCGGTTGTATTGTCTAAAATCTCCATGGTCTCCGTCAAGATCTCAATATACTGAAGCTGCCCACCTGCTTCTTCTATCCCCTTCTCAATGTTCAGTACTTCTTTGTTGTATGTATAAGAAATTTTACGCGGTTCTGCCCTTTTCTCTTTTGCTTTAGGACTAATGACAAGAAATCTCTTTACCGCTTGGTATATCTCCACTGCAATAATAGGTTTTGCAATGGCAGCATTCATCCCTGCACTTTGCATCTCTTTGACTTCATGCTTAAACGCCATAGAAGAGATGGAGATAATAGGAAGATTATTCCACTTTTTATCGCTTCGTATTTTTTTGGTCATCGTTAAGCCGTCCATGACAGGCATATTGATATCTGAAAAAATAAGATCTATCTCTTCTGTTTTTAAGAGTTCAATCATCTCTGCACCATTGTTCAAACAAAAGAGAGTAACCCCTTCTATGGTTAAAATATTTTTAATAATTCTTTGATCTACTTTACTGTCTTCCACTATGGCGATATGTGCCCCTTTGAATTTCTCAAAGTCTTCTTCTGTAATCTCACTTTTATTTTCGATAGCAAAGGTTTCAGGGTTAAATATTTCCATATTATTGATGCCCTTCACTGCTTTGCTTTTTAACATGAACATTTGATATAAAATCTCTTCAACATCCCCAATAATAGTAGGGTTATAAAGTTCTGCATGGGAAATTTCTTTTGAAAGCGCAATTTTATCTTCAGATTCAAACAGCTCATGCACAATAATGATTTTAAAATCACTTGTTTTATCTTGATAAATATTTTTAAAGAAAGAGATATGTTTATAGTTAAGCTCTTGTGATCTTAAAATCGCCATATCATACCTGCTCAAATCTGGTTTTTTTGTTTCAAATTCAGATAAATTCATCGTTTCAATGCCAAGTCCAAAGGTTTCAAAAATATATTGTGCTCGCTTGCTGTCATGTTCATTTTTACCTATGAATAAGGCATGTTTCCCTTTTAGAAATTTTTTGAGTTCTTTTTGATTACTTCTATTGTCTTCATCTTTTATATAAGGAATTTTAAATGCATAATGGGTTCCAGACATACGAGAACTTTTCAGCTCGATAGCCCCACCCATAGACTCTACAATTTTTTTAGCTTTCACATAGGCAAGCAGCTTCTCACTCATGCTACTCAGAGTTCTCGTGGTCTCTATATACGTTTTTACTACATCTCGTTTCATCACAGCATCTTTGTTGATGACTTCAAACATTAAAAATTTATCTCTATGAATCGATATTTTAAGACTTATTTCAGAGTTAGAACTTAGAGAAATGATATCTTTTAACATGATTTCTAACACTTGTTCAATATAATCATTGTCCCCAATAATGTAACGACCTACACTATTTTCCACATCATAATAAATGCTATGGGCATTTGCCTGTATGTCCTGACTTAACTTGTTGGTCAAAATATGTAACAGTCCACTCAAGCGAAAAGGTTGACTTTCAATTTTTATTTTTCGCATTTCAAGTCTATATTTTTCAAGAATTTCAAAATTGGTTGTATGATTTGTAGATTGAGAAGAAGCTATATTTTCTTTAACCCTCTTTTTTTTGAAAACAAATGTACGGAGGAGCATGAAGCCTATGAGCAGAAGTACAATAATGACCCCATACAAAAAACCATTCTCTGCAACACGACTCTCTTCTGCGAAAAGACCTACCCCTGACCCCATTAACAAAAAGATTATTTTCATATTTTACTATCACTTTATTTAAGAAATTTGTTTTTTATAGGCATTAGTATAGCTAAAAGCTAAAGAGTTCATCATTATAGAACCCTCTGATTAACCTAAACATTCACAATGGGTTTTGCAAATGTGAGATTGTGTAAGAGATTTTCAAGTCCTAGCCATAGCTAAGACGAAGTAAATATCTTGTGCAAGATTGCGTTTGCAAAGTCCACCCTTTGGGCATCACTAGCTTTGGCCTATGCGTTGTTACTCTTTTTCACCTTAGCTAAGGCTAGGCTTTCAAAAGAGTGCCTAGCCTAGACAAAAGCTAGAGATGTTGTGAACGTCTAGGTTAATCAGAGGGTTCTATATTTTATGTCTCCATTCACAATGCTAGACAAAATCTTAAACTTCTCATCAAATATCACAATATCTGCATCATAGCCTTTTTTGAGAGAACCTTTTTTGAGTCCTAACTTTTCTGCCGGTATTTTGGTCACAGCGTTAATGGCTTCAACTTTGCTCATGGAAGTATGTTTAATCATGTTTTGTAACGCTTCATTTAGCTGCAATACCGAACCTGCAAGTGTGCCGTCATCTAACATAGCTTTACCCTCGTTTACTGTCACTCTTTGGCCACCAAGGTCATACTCTCCACACTTCATGCATCCTGCTCTCATGGCATCTGTTATCAAGAGCAATTTATCTTTTTTAGTCTTATGTACCAATTCAAGTATAGAAGGATGTGTATGAACCAGGTCTGCAATAATGTCACAACTTACCTCAGCATTGTCAAACACAGCCCCAACAACACCTGGTGCGCGGTGATGAAAAGGGCTCATGGCATTAAACAAATGTGTGGCATGAGAAATACCCCAAGAAAAACTCTCTTGACTCTCTTCATAACTAGCATCTGAATGTCCTATGCTCAAAACGACATGTGGATACGCTTTACGCATCTGTTTGATAAAGTCTTCAGCCCCTGAAACTTCTGGGGCGATAGTGATCATCTTCACTTCAGACATATACTTTTCAATCAAAGTAAAATTTGCTTCTTGTACATAGTGCTTATCTTGTGCACCATGTTTAGAAGCATTAATGAATGGCCCTTCCAAATGAATACCCACTATCTTTGCTCCTGATACATTTTCAGCATAATCTTGAATGTTTTGTAAAGCATTGTCAATAGCTTCTGTTGACATGGTCATAGTAGTAGCAAGAAAAGATGTGGTACCTGTTTGTAGCAAAATTTTAGAAATTGTTTCTAGTGCTTGGGGTGTGGCATCCATTACATCAGCACCACCAGAACCGTGAACGTGTATGTCAATGAAGCCAGCCGAGACATACGCCCCCTTGGCATCAATGAGTTCAATCTCATCCGTATCGGAAAGTATAAGGTCATCTAAAATGTCAACAATCTTCTTGTCAAAAAGCAATACTTTGTCTTCTATGATTGCATCATCGATAAAAAGTTTTGCATTATAAATGGCTGTCATGTTAGAGCTCTTCGCGTAGTCTTTCTTTAAGGACGCGTTTAAGTACTTTACCTGTAGCATTTTTAGGAAGCTCGGCAATCACTTTTATCTGTTTAGGTATTTTATAATTGGCAAGGTGATCTCGCATGTATTTTTTTAACCCTGCTTCATCTAGACTTGTCGTACCTTCAGCGAGTTCAATGTAGACCACAGGTATTTCACCTGATTTTTCATCCATGACACCAATCACCGCAGAAGAGCCTACGCCTTCAAAAACATCAATGACCTCTTCTATCTCTCTAGGATAGACGTTAATACCTTTGGAGATAATCAAATCTTTTTTTCTATCTACAATAAACAAAAAGCCTTCATCATCCATGTATCCCATGTCACCTGTGAGAAGCCAACCGTTAATGATGGCTTCATCTGTGGCAGTAGGACGGCCTAAATAGCCCTGCATCACATTGTCCCCTTTGACAATAATGTCACCGATCATGCCAGCATCTACTTCAGACATCTCTTCATCCACAATTTTCATTTCATAACCGTAGAGTGCTGTACCTACAGAGCCTGCTTTTTGTTTTTTAAAGGTGTTCATACACACAGCAGGGCTGGCTTCTGAAAGCCCATACCCTTCAAGCAGTGTTGC
>WTAE01000154.1 GCA_013139765.1 Sulfurovum sp. | reverse complement strand
CCATGAGCCTGGTGGCACACAGTTTGGAAAACAAGCCAGAGAGATACTGCTTTCAGACTCCTTGACCTCTAAACGTGCGGAGTTACTTCTTTTTTTAGCAGATAGAGCTGAGCATTATGAAGAAGTGATTGAAAACAATAAAGAAAAGACCATCATCTCAGACAGAGGCTTTCTTTCAGGTATTGGCTATGCTTTGGCCAATGGTGACTTTGACTTTGAAGAACTGGTTTCACTCAACAAGTTTGCACTCAAAGACCATTTTCCAGACAAAGTCATTTTGTTTTTAACCAACATGGAGACATTAACACAAAGAACCTCTGAAAAAGAACTTGATGGCATTGAACTTCGTGGATTGCAGTACCTTATAAACGTACAAAATCATATGAAAGAGAGTTTAGAAAAACTTGACATTGACTACCTAGAAGTAGATGCCACCCAAGACATAGAAAGCATCCATCAAAAGATACTAACCTACTTGAAGGTATAATTGCACAATACATGTAGCGTGGGCATTCCTGCCCACGCTGAGCATCGTCAAATATATCAATTGTAGACAATTGTTCGTGGGTTGGAAAACCCACGCTACAGGACATAAAGATATAATTCCATTAATTATAGAGGGCACCCACAAGGGATTGCCCCTACATCACCCGTAGGGGTACCCTTCATGGGTACCCTCTTTACACAAAAGGCACAAAAATGATAAACCCTCTACGTGGTATGAAAGACCTCACCTTCGACGACAGTCAACGTTTTGTACACATTGTTACCACTGCCATAGGCATTGCAAAAAAGTACGGTTATGGCTACATTGAAACCCCTATACTTGAAGAGACTGCACTTTTTAAACGCTCTGTGGGTGATAGTTCTGACATTGTAAGTAAAGAGATGTACCAGTTTGAAGACAAAGGTGGCAACGATGTTTGTATGCGTCCAGAAGGGACAGCAGGTGTAGTACGTTCTTTTGTTCATGCAAAACTAGACCGCCAACCTATGAAACAAAAGTTTTACTATTATGGGCCAATGTTTCGTTATGAAAGACCTCAAAAAGGACGTCTAAGAGAATTTCACCAGTTTGGTTGTGAGAGTTTTGGTGAGGGTTCTGTCTATGAAGACTTTACTATCATCACGATGATAAGCCAGATATTTGATGAACTGGGCATAAGCTTTGATCTTCAGATAAACTCACTGGGGTGTATTACATGTATGCCTCCATACAAACAAAACCTTGTTGGGTTTTTGAGAGAGACTCAAGAAGAACTTTGTGAAGATTGTAACAGACGTATAGACTCTAATCCTATACGTGTGCTTGACTGTAAAAATACAGCATGTCAGACAGTGTTATTCAACTCACCAAAGCTCATAACAAACCTTTGTGGGGACTGTGACTCTGACTTTGATAAACTCACTGTCCTACTCGACAAGGCCGGTATCAAGTATGAAGTAGACACAAACCTTGTAAGAGGTTTGGACTACTACAACAAAACTGCCTTTGAGTTCGTAAGTAACGACATCGGTTCACAGTCTGCCATTGCAGGCGGCGGACGTTATGACAAACTGGTAGAGTTCTTAGATGGAAAACCTACTCCTGCTGTTGGTTTTGCCATAGGGATTGAACGTATTATGGAACTGGTAAAAATGCCCGAAGTAAAACGTGAAGGTATCTACTTAGGTGCCATGTGTGAAGAGGCAATAGAGTCACTTTTTGCCATAGCCACAGCAAAACGTAAAGAGACAAAAGTCACCTTAGAGTACAGTAAAAAAAGTTTTAAAAGCCACATGAAAGGTGCTGACAAAGTTTTAGCACGTTACGTGATGCTTAGAGGGGAAGATGAACTTGCCAATGACACAGTATGGGTCAAAGACTTAGAGACAAAAGAAGAGAAAACACTTTCTCTTGAAAGCGTTTTAACGCAACCAGTTCAATAAGTCCCTGTTCAATTTAGCTATCGCTACATTTGTAGCGTGTGCATAACCTTTTGCATTGGTACTCAGAGTGGCCTCTTTATAGTTAAACCTTTTACTTTTAATCAATCTTCCTGTGTCTGCATTGATGAGCGTAAACTGTATGGAAACAACCGCGTAAGATGCATTTCCCCGTACCCTATGTTCAAAAGCAAAAATATCACTCTCCAGTCTATAATTCACGTGAAGCGTTGTACTGTCTGAGAGGACTGCTTTAAAAAGTTTACTAGATTCTAACACATCCATAAGCGTGCCTTGTAAAAGTTTAGACATATGGTTTGACCATTCAGAGTTTAGGTACGTACCATAATCACTTTCTGAGTAAGAAAAGTTCATTTTCTGTGACATTTGCTCTCTTAAACTTTCTGGATAACTTACTTGTAGTACTTTATTTCTATAAGGTGAATGTGCCATTTGTGACACAGCTGTCACAGATAAACCATAGACTTTTAATGCGGGAGCTTGTGTACACCCTAAAAAACCTACGGTTAATATACTTGTGAATAAAATTTTTCTTAACATGCTCATTCTCCTGGCCCTCTTCTTGCTTTTCTAGACTTGAACAGTAAGCCACTTGGATTTTGTTCGAGTTCCCGTGAGAGTGCGCGAAGTTCTTTTAAAAGTAGCTGGGTATCTACCATGACTGGTGCTAAGATTTTTTTCAAATTATAGTCCCCTCTGTCTAAACTTTTTTCTACTTTAAGAGTCACACGGTTAAAGTTTTTACTTGTTTCCATCAGTTTCTCAATGGTAGGTAGTGAAGCTGTTTTAATGGCTTTAAAATCTTCAGTTACCTGTTCGAAATCTAAAGTCATTTTTGCCATAGATTTGTTAAAGTCTTCCAATGTAGCCATCACCTTGTCTTCTAAGGCCACAGCTTTTTTAGTCACGGTTTCTGTATGGTTCAAAATCTTTGAAAAAGTATCTACATTTTCATCGGAGAGAAGTTTTGTACTTTGGGTCAAAAGTTTCTCTAACTTTTCACTCATAGAGCCAAGATTTTCTGTCAAATTTGTAAGCAGTGAAATTTTACTTTGAATCAAAGGCATATACTCTTTTGTAGGGTGAAGTGTTTTAGCCACATTCGTTCCCCCCGAAATTTCTATAGACAAAAGCCCTGTTAACCCTAACATCTTTGTTGTGGCAAACATATCTTCTTTGATGGGTACCTCTTCGCGTATTTTTAAAATAATTTCAATCACTTCAATATTTTCTGGATTAATGCGTATTTCACTTACCCTTCCTACATCCACACCATGTAATTTCACAGAAGAGTCTTTCGAAAGTCCAGCAATGGACTCTTTCATTTCAACCCTATACGTGTAATAGGATTCTTCTAAACCGTATTTGGCAAGCCAAAAAGCAAAAAATGCCATACCCGCACCAAAAAGTAAAACAAAAATACCAACAACGGTGTAATTTACTTTGCTATACATCTCTTACCTTGTCAAATCGTTTTTTTGTATATTCATTTTTAAAAAAATCTTCTACAAAAGGATGGGTAGATTGTAACACATTTTCTATACTTCCTTCTGCAACCACTTGTTTGTCAGCAAGCACTGCCATACGGTCTACAATAGAAAAAATACTCTCTAAATCATGGGTAATCATCACCACTGTGATACCGAGTAAATCTCTCAATTCCACAATGAGTGCATCAAAATTACGTGCACCAATGGGGTCCAATCCAGAAGTGGGTTCATCTAAAAAGAGGAGTTTAGGTTCTATAGCTAAGGCACGTGCCAAAGCAGCACGCTTGATCATACCTCCAGAGAGTTCGGAGGGGTACAATGCACCGACGTATGGTTCTAAACCCACCAATGCCAACTTGGAACTCACGAGCTTTTGCCGCATCATCACCGAAATGTTTGTGTACTCTTTTAATTGTACTGCTATGTTTTCTGCAATGGTAAGCGAAGAGTACAAAGCACCAAACTGGAAAAGTACGCCCCACTCTGTACGCAATTTTTGTGCTTCTTTGAAAGAGAGTTGAGAGAGGTCTTTACCTAAAACAGAGACTTTCCCAGCATTCGGTTCTAAAAGCATAATCATCTCTTTCATCAGCACAGACTTACCTGCACCACTCTCACCTAAAATAGCATAAATTTCATTTTCATCAATCTGTAAATTCACACCATCATGGATGGTTCTTTCTCCAAATTTACTAACAATGCCTTCTACCTTTATGATGTTTTTCATAAGTCAAGCTCCGTATAAACCACTGAAAATAGTGCATCAAAGGCAATCACTAAAAAGATGGAATTCACTACGGAAGAGGTGGTATGAAGTCCTATGCTTTCTGTGTTGTTTGAAACTTGTAAACCTCTAAAACATCCAACTGAAGCAATGATAAAAGCAAATACTGGACCTTTAATCATGCCTAAAATATAGTGTTTCACCTCTAAAACTTCATACAATCGATCTATGAATTGTGTACTAGAGATGCCCAGTTGCATACTTGCAGCTGTCATACCACCCAAAATTCCAATAATGTCAGCAAAGAAAATAAGTAAAGGAAGGGCTATCATTAAAGCAATCACACGGGGGAGTACCAAAAAGATAAACGGATCAAAACCCATCGTACGCATGGCAGCAATCTCTTCGGTGATTTTCATGGCACCAATCTCAGCAGTATAGGCAGAACCACTACGCCCTGCAATCACAATCGCAGTAATCATAGGCCCAAGCTCTCTGGTAATAGAAATACCCACTGTATCTACAATAAACATATCTGCACCAAACTTGGCCAATTGTACAGAACCCTGATATGAGATAACCATACCTACAAGAAAAGAAGTCAGTCCAATAATAATGAGGGCATTGTAACCTGAATGGTGGATGTGATACACCGTCTCTTTAATGCGTATCTCTTTTGGGACATGCCAAGTATGAAACATGGCATAAAACATTTGTCCCATAAATGTCACAAATTCTTTAATATCTACAAAAGCATGTAGCGTTTTTTTACCCAATTTTTCATAGTAATTACTTTTTTTAGCCGGCACAAATTCTTCAACATCTTTGATTAAAAGTGCATACATCTCTTTTTGCTTTGCACTGTACCCTATGATTTCTACAGAAACTTCTTCTTTAAAACGTTTGAAGTATTCTATAAAAAGAAGTACGCCTGCAGAGTCAAATTCTTCTACTTCTGACATATCCCATAGAATTTTTTTATCACAAGGTATGGTACGCAGTTCTTGTTCTATCTCACGTACACTCTCAAGAGTCCACTCCCCTTGAGACGTAATCTTACGGTGATCCCGATTGACTTCATAGATTAAAAACTGATTCTTCATAAAAATATTATAGGTAAGATTAGATTAAGTTTCGCTATAATAATCATAATTCAACAAAGAGGAAACTATGCAAGATTTTGGTTTAAGTATTTGGTCTGACAATAACTTTGTGATTGAAGACGATACTGTTAACATTAACCATGCGTCTAAACCTTCTTTGCTAAAAATCACCCAAGAGATACGAGAAAAAGGCTATAAAGGCCCTCTTCTTCTTCGTTTTCCTCACCTCATTCAGAAACAAATCTCAAGCCTTTTTGAAAGTTTTGAAAAAGCCAAACAAGAGTTTCAATACCAAGGCTCTTTTCAAGCTGTTTTCCCTCTAAAGGTAAACCAGTTTCCTAACTTTATAGACGCGCTCATGGCGGTTTCAGAAAACTACTCTTATGGCTTGGAAGCTGGGTCTAAAGCCGAACTCATCATTGCCATTTCTAAAACACCTATAGGTGCACCCATTACAGTGAATGGATTTAAAGACAAAGAGATGATTTCACTTTGTTTTATTGCAGCAAAAATGGGACATAACATTACGGTGACCATTGAAGGCTTAGGTGAACTTGAAACTATCATCGAGGTGAACAGAGAATTTAATGCTGCTGTGGAAAATCCAGTCATTCCTAAAATTGGTGTACGTATTCGTTTGCACAGTTCAGGCATTGGTATTTGGGCAAAAAGCGGGGGTTACTCTTCGAAGTTTGGTCTTACCTCTACAGAACTGCTTGAAGCCTACGAAATGCTTAAAAACCATGATTTGCTTTCACAACTCTGGATGATACACTTTCACATTGGCTCACAGATGGGTGACATTGCCCCACTCAAAAAAGCCCTAAGAGAAGCAGGAAACATTTACGCTGAACTCAAAAAACGTGGTGCAGATGCTTTGGGTGCCATCAACATTGGTGGTGGACTTGCTGTTGAGTATAGCCAACATGAAGGCAATCAAGAACGTAACTACTCCCTACAAGAGTTTGCCAATGATGTGGTGTACCTCATGCAAGAGATTTCAAAAAGCAAAGGGGTTGCAGAACCCGATATATTTACAGAGTCTGGTCGCTACATTGCTGCCTCTCACTCTGTGCTAGTGGCGCCTGTGCTTGAGCTTTTTTCTCAAGAGTACACGGCCAAAGGCTTACGTCTAAAAGAGAAGAACCCGCCGCTCATTGAAGAACTTTATGCACTGTTTAACACCATATCACGTGAACATGCCAGAGAGTATTTGCATGATGCACTTGACCACATGGAGTCACTCTTAACGCTCTTTGACTTAGGGTACATCGACCTTGAGGACCGTTCTAACACAGAAATACTGGTTAATCTCATCATTAAAAAAGCCATTGCTCTTTTGCAAAATGAAGACAGCAATGAACTTAAAAAACTGCAAGACCGCATACAAGAAAAGTATTTGGTAAACTTTTCAGCCTTTCAGTCTTTGCCAGACTTTTGGGGGCTCAAACAACACTTCCCTGTGATGCCTTTAGACAAATTACAAACCAAACCCACAAACCCAGCCAGCATTTGGGACATTACCTGTGACAGTGATGGCGAGATAGGCTTTAACCGAGACTTACCACTCTATTTACATGACATTGATGTGAGTAAAGAGGAGTACTTTCTTGCTTTTTTCCTCACAGGCGCGTACCAAGAAGTCTTAGGCATGAAACATAACCTCTTTACCCACCCTACTGAGTGTGTCATAGCGTTTGATGAAGCGGGTGATTACCACATAGAGAAACTCATTGAAGCACAAAACCTCATGGATGTACTTGATGATTTGGATTACGATACAAAGAGCATTGATACCACACTTAAGTTACGCATCTCAGAATCTCCGTATTTATCTGCTGACGAGAAAAGAGAAGTTTTGGGTAAACTATACCTCTTTTTAAGTGAAAACAGCTATCTTAAAACCATACAGGCAAATGATGAAACCCGTAAAAAATATGAAAACTCAAATTAGGACAAAAAAGTGAATCCATTTAAACTCATCAGAGAAGACTTTGGTAATGTAAAGAAAAATGACCCTGCCTTACACTCTACCTTTGAACTTTTCTTTAACTACCCAGGTTTATGGGCACTCTTTTTTCACCGTATTGCCCACTGGTTTTACTCTAAAGGCTTACGTTTTATTCCTCGTTTCATCTCTGCTTTTGGCATGTTTTTTACCATGATAGACATTCACCCCGCAGCCACTATTGGTCGTAGGGTATTTATTGACCATGGTGTGGGTGTGGTCATTGGTGAGACCACTGTCATTGGGAATGATGTGGTCATTTACCAACAAGTGACACTTGGAGGGGTCAGTACCTCTAAAGGTAAACGTCACCCTACCATTGGGAACAATGTCATTATTGGTGCAGGTGCTAAAGTCTTAGGAAACATTTTCATAGGGGATGATGCCAAAATTGGTGCAAACTCTGTGGTCGTTAAAAATGTTCCCTTTTCTGCCACAGCGGTGGGTATACCTGCACGTGTTTTACAGTGTGAAAAAGATCCAAAAGATTTAGGTCATGACAATCTACCAGATGTCAATAAAGAGATCTTTGACTATTTACTCAAACGTATTGAAGTACTTGAAGCGGCCTTACCTAAAGCCAAACAAGATGAGATTAAACAAAAAGATGATGATTTAGAAGAAAAATACGATAATTATATTCACTCTATGGACTAAGCCCTAGCGGGACTTAGTCGCTTTTTACCCATTTTTCGATATAATCCTATACTTTATCACGAAGGGCTAAAATGCTTTCAGATCGTATACAAAAACTCTCTCCATCCATTACTATTGCCATCTCTTCTTTAGCAAGAGACCTTAAAGCAGAAGGTAAAGACATTCTTTCTTTCTCCGCAGGTGAACCAGACTTTGAAACACCTCAAGGCATTAAAGATGCAGCCATTAAAGCCATCAACGAAGGTTTTACACAATACACAGCCGTACCGGGAATTCCCGAGTTACTGCAAGCAGTAGCAACCAAACTTAAAAGAGACAATGGCTTAACTTACGAGCCTTCAGACATCATTGTTTCCAATGGTGCAAAACAGTCACTTTTCAACCTCTTTCAAGCCACACTAAACCCAGGTGATGAAGTGATTATTCCTTCACCTTACTGGGTGACTTACCCTGAGCTTGTGAAGTATGCTTCTGCTATACCTGTCACAGTAGAGACAAATGAAAGTGCTGGGTTTAAAATGACAGCAGCACAACTGAAAGCTGCCATTACGCCTAAAACGAAAATGATTATTTTGACTTCTCCTTCTAATCCTACTGGTTCTGTCTACTCTAAAGAAGAGTTGACATCTTTAGCAGAAGTTTTAAAAGGCACAGACATCCTCGTGGCTTCAGATGAAATGTATGAAAAACTTGTGTACGGCATTAAGTTTGTAGCAACAGCTAGCATTTCTAAAGACATGTTTGACAGAACCGTAACCATTAATGGTTTGAGTAAATCTGTGGCGATGACTGGTTGGCGTTTTGGGTACCTTGCTACTGCAAACAAAGAGCTCATTGCAGCGATGAACAAACTACAGTCACAAAGTACGTCAAACATCAACTCTATTACCCAAAAAGCAGCCATTCCTGCTTTGCTTGGTGAAGTAGACACAGAGATTGACAACATGAGAAAAGCCTTTGAAGGTAGAGCAGATGAAGCGGTAAAACTTTTTAATGAAGTAGACGGTCTTTCTGTCCTTAAACCGCAAGGTGCTTTTTACCTTTTTGTGAACATTCAAGAAGTTTCAAATGACTCCATCACATTCTGTAAAGACTTACTTCAGTCTACAGGTGTTGCCGTAGTCCCTGGTATTGGTTTTGGTTCAGAAGGGTACTTTAGATTCTCTTTTGCAACAGACATCACTACCATTCGTGAAGGTATTAGACGTATAGAAAAATTTGTAAAACAAATGAAAGCCTAGCCTTGAACAGATGCTAACCCTTGTTAGCATCTGTACGTCATTACATTTCAAAAGGTACAACCTATGAAAATATTTTTTAAACTCTCTCTTCTACTCTCTTTTTTAACACTAAACCTTCATGCAGAACGTGAAAAACTAGACTTTTCTCTCGTTATTTCAGGAGGAGTCAGTCTTGGTGCCTATGAAGCAGGCTACAATTGGGCCATGATCAAAATGCTCAATGAAGTAAAAAAATCAAATAAACTTCTTGAACCTGAATTACGCTCTGTAGCTGGTGCATCAGCTGGTTCTATCAATGCATTACTCTCTGCTATGTATTGGTGTCAAAAAGACTCTGTACCTTTACATAACGCTGTGGATGACAATCTCTTTTATGAGACATGGGTTCATCTTGGCATAGAAGACCTTGTTATTGAGGGGGAAGACCCAAGCAATAAAAATAGTCTGTTTACAAGAAGAGGTTTGGAAAAGAAGGGTGAAATTATTATTGAACATCTTAAAAAGCCTATCTTCAAAAAGAACTGTGAAGTACCTCTTGGTGTTTCTGTCACCAAAGTGAGACCTATTGTTGAAAATATCTCTGGTATTAAAGTCAAAAATCAGAATTTTTCTGTACCTCTTGTTTTTAAAGAAAAAAATGGACAGGGAATTGTTGAAAATAATTCATTGCCAAAAAGTACAGCCTTTTATCTTTCCATCCCAGGTATAGAAAAAGACAGACAAAAACTTGTGAACCTTCTCTTCGCTTCAGGTGCTTTCCCTGGTGCTTTTCAGCAAGTAAAGCTGGACTATAGATACAAAGGTAAAAATAATTCAGCTTACTTCATCGATGGTGGTTTATATGATAATGTACCTCTTGATCTTGCCATTGCTCTGGGTAAAAAATCTACACACTTTGTATTTATGGATCCTAGTAATATAAGAAAAGAGCTTGTGGTCAAAGAAGATGAAGCTCAAGAAAAATTGCCAGTTGGATTTATTACAACCAACATCATTCCTGTTCTTAGTAGCTTTGGTATTATGCAATCTATGAAGCTTTATGACGCTATCAATAAAAATTTTAGAGGTGACACAAACAAGAAATTGATACTCTCTTCAAGATATCATCCTATTACAGGAAAATTTTTAGGGCATTTTGGGGCATTTTTGGATGAAAACTTCCGAACGTATGACTATTATGTAGGGGTATATGATGCTATCTATCATCTTGCTGGTGCATTAAAAAGAAAAAATCAATATAGCAAGTACTCTCAAATAGAACTAATGAACAGTCTTAAAACTAGACTGGGTATAGATAAAAACCCTGAAGCATTGGCAGCGTATAAGCTTTTTTTTAATACTGAGTTTCATCATTTAAAACCAGAAACAACCGATAAATTTTCTGCCATTTATAATGCCTTTAACATTGAGAAACCCAACACAAAACGCTATGACAATGCTGAGTTTAAAGCCTTCCTCATCAACCTTGATATGCAGTATCTCAAAACACCTAAACATTCTTTTCTATCTTATGCGAAACAAGACATTGATAATTGGTATAAAAAGCCTTTGCGCTTTATAGTCAACCGAATTACGACACTTGAAAATAACAGAGCAGAAATTTATCCTGATCATGCCGCTATTGCTACCATGACAAATGTGAGTGCCTGGGTAGGAAGCAGTTCTATTAAAGATAAAAATGGTTTTCATTTTTTACCCTTCGATGTTCCACAGGATGAAGGAAAAGAAGGTTTACGCACAGCACTTAGACTCTTACCTGGAGAAATAGCAACAGATCTCAATAATGGAGGGACAAGTTTAGGTTATACCGCACTTTATTATAATGATAAGATGCCTCTTATCGATGGTATTGAAACAAAAGCCTCTTTTATACTAGCAAACAACACATCAAATTTTGTACGTATTGATGCATCGGTCTTTAATGATTATGATGATTTCATCAAACTTGGTGCAGGCATCAGTTTATTTGGAGATATGGAAGGTTCCTTCTACAAAGAAAACAGTGCTTATGGCTTAAACACCTATGTAGATATCGTTGATATATTTAGGCTTACGTATGTCTATAGAGATGGAGAACAAGTAGATAACAATTATCTTTATTTTGGGATTGAAAATATCCCTAGTCTCATTTACTGGCTAAACAGATAAATAAACACCCTACATCTTTGGGGTGTAGTTCTCGAAAAGAGTGTTTATCTCTTCTTTGTCATATATTCCATTAAATACCAAACCCCACCTACTATAGAGAACAAGATCACTGGAGCAATCCAAGGATTTTCTTGAATGTATCCAAACATAGCAATAATAAATTCACTTGAATAATACGCAGAAAGTCCTATGGTCAAAATAAAAACAATAGAAGCAAAGATGTTGTAAAACCCAAACTTTTTAAAGTCATATTTTGAAAGTGCCATAGAGAGAGGTACAAGTGTTTTGATACCATACAGAAACTTCTGTATAAAAATCGCCCAAACCCCATACTTACGCATGATGAGTGTGGCAAGGGCTATTTTTCTTTTATGTTTTGCAAAGTATGGTTGTATTTGCTTTTTCTGATATCTACCAAGGTAAAAAAGAAACATATCCCCTAAGTAGTTAGAAACCGTGGCAATGGCTAAAGCTGTGGTCAAGTCCATTTTCCCCATGTAAGAAAATACACCTGCTGCAGCCACAATGAAAAGTGACCCTCCAAAAGCAAAAAAAGCAACTGCCAAATATCCCCAAGTTTCTAATGATCCAAAATCCATAAAGTGTCCTAAAATAATATTGAAACATCATATCTAAAAATTGATTAATCAACTCTACGGAACATAGAAAAACAGCCTCAAGAAAAGTATGCTACAATTGCCCAACTAAGGAGAGATTATGACACTAACTGAAGAAGAACAACAGATTATCTTAGAGAGCATAAGGAACATTCCTGACTTTCCAAAACCTGGCATTGTCTTCAAAGACATCACCACACTACTTTCAAACCCTAAAGCATTTAACACCCTCATGACACACTTGGAAAACCGCTATAAAAGCTATGATCTAGACTATGTTGCAGGTATTGATGCTAGGGGCTTCATATTTGGTGGCATTTTGGCAGATAGACTGGGCATTGGTTTTGTACCCATTCGTAAAAAAGGGAAACTCCCTCACGCGACCGTGGCAGAAAAATACTCTTTAGAATATGGTTTTGATGAAGTAGAAGTACATATAGATGCCTTTAGAAACAAAAAAGATGCTAGAGTTTTACTCATAGATGACCTCATAGCCACAGGGGGCACAGCCACAGCAGCAGCAAGTCTCATAGAAAAGGTAGGTGCCGTTTGTGTGGAAGCCTGTTTCATCATGGAACTTTGTTTTTTAAATGGTAAAAAAAATATTAAATCTCCTGTCTATAGTGTTTTAGAAATAGACTAATACAACAGCACACAAAAGCCTTGAGTCACAAGGCACGCTCTAACCACTACTTTGCTATAATTATTCCAATTACGATAGAAGAGAAATTCATGAATTTACATAAAGAAATATATATACCCAAGCCAAGCCCACATGATCCAGATGAATTAGGACACTTTGGAAGTACTGAAAATTGTCCCGGAGGATATGGAGGTCGTTTTGTTCCTGAAACACTTATGCCTGCCCTTGAAAAATTACGTCAGGACTACGAAGCCATACGTTTTGACAAAGATTTTTGGTCTGAAGTAGACTACTACTACAAAAACTACGTCGGCCGTCCTTCTTCACTTTACTTTGCTGAAAACATTTCCAAAGAACTCGGTGCAAAAGTCTACCTAAAACGTGAAGACTTAAACCATACAGGTGCACACAAAATAAACCACTGTGTGGCACAAGCAGTACTTGCCAAACGTTTAGGTAAAAAGAAAATCATCGCTGAAACGGGTGCAGGTCAACATGGTGTGGCAACAGCCACTGTGGCTGCTCTTTTTGGTTTAGAGTGTGAAGTATTTATGGGTGCTAAAGATGTGGCACGTCAAGAGCTCAATGTCTTTAGAATGAAACTACTTGGTGCAAAAGTACATGCCGTTGAGTCGGGTTCAAAAACACTAAAAGATGCCATGAATGATGCTATTCGTCACTGGGTAACACACGCAAGAGATACTTACTACCTTATAGGTACCGTAGCAGGCCCACATCCTTACCCAATGATGGTACGTGACATTCAAAGTATCATTGGATGGGAAGCAAAAGCACAACTAGATGTGGTTGAAGGCTGTTTACCTGACAAGGTCATTGCTTGTATTGGTGGTGGCTCAAATGCTTTGGGTATATTTAGCCACTTTTTAGAAGATGAAAGTGTTGAGTGTATCGGTATAGAAGCAGGTGGAGAAGGACTCGACTGTAAACATGGCTGTTCTTTAGAAAAAGGAAGCCCAGGTGTTTTACATGGACAACTCTCTTACCTCTTACAAGATGAAGATGGTCAAGTACAAGAGGCCCACTCCATCTCGGCAGGTCTTGACTACCCAGGAATTGGACCAGAACATGCTTTCTTAAAAGATAAAAACATTGTTACCTACGACCATATCACCGATGATGAAGCGATGGATGCTTTTGTATGGCTTTCTCAAGCGGAAGGAATTATCCCCGCTTTTGAGTCTTCACATGCCATTGCTTACCTCAAAAAGATGAAACCAGAAGAGATAAAAGGTAAAACCATTTTAGTAAACCTCTCTGGACGTGGTGACAAAGATATGATACAAGCACAAGATATTTTAAAAGAACAATTTAACTAATCTAAAAGGACTTAAGATGAATTTTGAATTAACCGTATTACCTATTGCTGATATTGATGGCGAACTTGAAGTTGTTATTGTTGTTGATGGCAACTTAAAACACCGTTTTGTACAAGACAAAAAACTCCTAAAAAAAGCAGGTTTTTCTTCTGGACAAGATGAAACATGCCTACTTGTAGGTAAAAACAGACTTTATGTAGGTGCAACTTCGCTTAAAGGTGCAGACATTAGACGTGCAGCTGCCAATGTTATGAAATCACTACTTGGTACCAAATACAATTCCATCAAAGTAGCTACCTATACAAACAAAGGCTGTACTTACAGCTTACGTGCCATGGTAGAAGGGTTCATTTTAGGGGCATACCGTTTTGAGAGTTATAAAAGCAAAAAGAATGAGTCTAAAATCAAAGATATTACGATTTCACTTGAAGAGTACTCTGAGTTAGAGATTGACATTGAAAAAGCTTCTTTACTTGTACATAAAGGTCAAATCACAGCAGATGCCACAAACTTTACACGTGACATTGTAAACACCACACCAGACGACTGTTACCCCGATGTGATGGCGAGCATTGCAGAAGGTATGTCTGAAGATACTGGTTTAAAATGTAACATTCTTAAACCTAAAAAGCTTCGTAAAGAGAAGATGGAAACACTTTTGGCTGTGGCACGTGCTTCACGTCATAAACCAAGAGTTATACACATGACACATAAACCCAAAAATGCTAAAAAGGTTATTACTCTTGTAGGTAAAGGGTTAACTTACGATTCAGGTGGACTGAGTTTAAAACCAGCAGACTACATGGTAACTATGAAGTCAGACAAAAGTGGTGGTGCTGCGGTCATAGGTATTATGAAAGCTATTGCTGAACTTGACCTACCTATAGAAGTACATGGTTTTGTCGGTGCAGTTGAAAATATGATTGGTGGAGATGCCTACAAACCTGATGATGTACTGGTTGCTAAAAATGGAAAAACCATTGAAATTCGTAACACAGATGCAGAGGGTAGATTGGTCTTAGCAGATGTACTCTGTTATGCGCAACAAGAAGTAAAAGCTGACTACCTCTTTGACTTTGCAACACTTACAGGAGCTTCTGTAGTTGCTGTAGGTCACTACACTTCGTCTATTATGGGAAACAACAAAGAGGTACAAGACTTAGTTGTAAAAGAAGCACACAATGCAGGTGAGCTCGCCACGGCTTTAGACTTCAACCCTTACCTCAAAAAGACCATTAAGTCTGAAATTGCAGACATTTGTAACATTTCAAACACACGTTATGGTGGTGCCATTACTGCAGGGCAATTTTTGTCTGAATTTGTAAACAAAAAACATGCAGACAAATGGGCACATATTGACATTGCGGGTCCTGCTTTTGTAGAACATGCTTGGGGTGAAAACCCACATGGTGCTTCAGGTGCTGGTGTAAGAATGATGGTTAAACTCATCGAAAACCTTGCAAAAGAGAACACACATTAATGTCTTTTAAAACGCTTTTTTACGCTTCTTTTATTGTTTTACTGCTTGCAGGATGTGGGAAATCTTCCGATATTGATCTTCCTGTATTAGAAGCTGATTATTCAAGTAATCCTGAGCTCAAAGAGATATTGTCTTCTGATAAAAAAGAAGATGTTAAAGTCAAAACAGCAGAGAAAAAAGTCAAAAAGAAAAGCACTCCAAAAAAGAAAAAAGTCAAGACTGCTACCTTCTCAAGCACACAATCGTTTACGGGTGGTAAAAGTTCTGATGGTTTAGATATGCATAAAATTCGTGCTTCTGCTAACAGTGCTAAAACACGTTTAGTCTTTGAAAGTTACCTTTGGAATGTAGATAAAAACAGACCCACAACCCAAGCCAATAACTCTGGAAACTATCTGATTACCTATGATTCAGAGGCCAGAACCATTACGGCACTCATCAATGGATATAGAGCGTTTTCCGCACTCACAGGTGTAAAAACAGCAAGCTTTCCAGCAGGGAGTATGATTAAAAATATTAAGCTTCTTCCTTACATGGATGATTCAGGATATAAATTTACCATTAACATCAAAGAAGATGCACAGGTGAAAGTTTTTGAACTCAAAAATCCTGGACGTATCGTCGTAGATATCTTCAAAATATATTAGACTTCTTGTAAAACTCATGAATTTAGAATATGCTTTAGTGTGCGTTAGATTTTATTTTGTAGCTTTGAAGGACTAGCCGTAGCTAATTCGAAAAGCTATAAAATGAAAGATGATGTACAATAAAACATATACTTTTTCATTGAGTTTAGCAAGAAGTCTAAAAGAAGAAGATGGGGCTAACCCCCTCTTCACCAACATTTAGATAAAATCACAAGAATATAACGCAGAAGGATTCACCATGGGACTAGGCATCGGACTTGTCGGACTACCAAATGTAGGAAAATCAACCACTTTTAACGCACTAACTAAAGCACAAAATGCAGAAGCTGCCAACTACCCTTTTTGTACCATTGAACCAAATAAAGCAGTAGTACCCGTACCAGACAAAAGACTAGACGCACTTGCCAAAATTGTAAACCCAGAAAAGATCCAGCATTCAACCCTAGACTTTGTAGATATTGCAGGTTTGGTTGCAGGTGCTTCAAAAGGGGAAGGTCTTGGAAATAAGTTTTTAGGAAACATCCGTGAGACTGAAGTAATTTTACACATTGTAAGATGTTTTGCTGATGAGAACATTGTACACACAGAAGGTAACATTGACCCTATTCGTGATGTTGAGATTATTGAGCAAGAGCTTCTTTTTGCAGACATTGATGCCTTGTTAAAACGTATTGATATGTTAAAGAAAAAAGCACGTGGAAATGACAAAGATGCCAAAGAACAACTAGAAGTGGCTGAGACACTTTTGACACACATCGAAGATGGTGCACCCGTTTCTACTTTTGATGACTTAGAGTCTGATGGGTTCATTGCTATGAACAAAGAGTTACGTTTGCTTACTTCTAAACCTATCATTTATGGTGCGAATGTAGATGAAGATGGGTTAGAAGAAGACAGTGAGTATGTTCAAAAACTTAAAGCCTATGCTGCTGAGCGTAACTCAGAAGTCATCAAACTTTGTGCAAAAGTTGAAGAAGATATGGTTGACTTTGAAGATGACGAAAGAGATGAAATGCTTGCAGACCTGGGTGTTACTGAGTCAGGGTTAGAGCAAATTATCCACAAAGGTTTTGATACACTGGGACTTATGTCTTACTTTACTGCGGGTGTGAAAGAAGTACGTGCTTGGACCATTCGTAAAAACACGACGGCACCTAAAGCTGCCGCTGCCATTCACAATGACTTTGAAAAAGGGTTTATTCGTGCAGAAGTTATTGCCTATGATGACTTCATTGAATTTGGTGGAGACAATGGTGCAAAAGATGCAGGGAAAAACAGACTTGAAGGTAAAGAGTACATCGTTCAAGACGGTGACGTGATGCACTTCAGATTTAACGTTTAAAAAAAGGATTGTTTTGAAGAAGTTATTTTTATTTACACTACTTGCTTTTACCTTACTTGGCTGTGACAGTAAAAAAGGTACATTTCTAGAAACTGTGGTCAGTCAAAATGACCATAAAACTTCTGTAAACAAACTACAAACACTCATTAAGGAACAATCTTTAACCCTTTTTGAAACCATTGACCATAAAGCCAATGCTCATGCCGTGCAAATGAACTTAAAACCAGAAACACTTGTGGTTTTTGGTAACCCTAAAATGGGTACGGTACTCATGAACTGTAATCCTTCTATGGGACTTGATTTACCTCTACGCATCTTGGTTACAACCAGTTATGAAGGCATTACCACTTTCACGTATACCAATCCTGAGTATTGGTCACTAAAACACAACATTAAAGACCAGAACTGTCTTTCTATTATTAACAAAGCAAAAATGGCTCTCTCAAACTTAGCCACCAAAGCAGGAGAAAAATAACATGCTCATCTCAACCAATGAAATACTTTACCGTATTCAAAAAGCGCTAAACCTCACACAAAAAGAGATGCTTCAATGTTTTACACTTGCAGAATATGCAATGGAAGAAAAACATTTAGAAGCACTTTTAACACGTCGCCAAGAGAAAAGTTTTGAACTTTGTTCGTATGAAGAGTTAGGGGTATTTTTAGATGGTTTAGTCACATTCAAACGTGGTCCTTCTCCCAAAAAAGACTCTGATGCAGAAGCACTTGAACTGACCAATAACCTCATACTTAAAAAGCTACGTATTGCCCTAGCATTTAAAGAAGCAGAGACAGAAATTGTTTTTGGTCTTGCAGAGGTTGAATTGAGTAAACAACAACTCTCTTCACTGTTTAGAAAAGAGAGTCACAAAAACTTTAAACCCTGCTCTGATGCACTGCTTATGTCATTTTTAGAAGGTTTAGATGAGTTCTATTATGATGGGGAAGAGATCTAATGTTCACAGTAAGAAGTTTTTCCAAAACACTTTGTATTTTGCTTCTTACAAACCCTATGTATGCTGCACTACCCCCTGGTGTGCAAGATGATAAAGATTTACAAGTCATGCAAAACTTCGTTCAATCTCATCCAAAAGTTTCATCTACTCTTCGTTTTATTTCGCTCTCAGAGAAAAAAGTTTATTTTGCTAAAAACTGCGAGGTAACATTTAAAAGAGCATTTGCTTTTCATCTTCCTGGTTGGGTTGGACCCGCTGAAGACTTAGTCTTTAAAAGTGCTACTTGTCCTATTGACTAATCATTACATACAGTAAAAAATGGTCAAAGAAACACCTACTTACATCGTCAATTCTAGTCACTAACGTGATTCCACCTCAAGATTTTTTCACACTCCTATTAATAATTAAAAACTATATAAAATAATAATACTTTTATCCATTAGTGTCAATTTTTTTGATATACTATATGTTAGAACAAAAAATGGAAAAGATATGAAAAAAGGAAATTAGATGAAAACTGTCACGACCCTTGCGAAAAAAACCCTCTGCCTCTCTGCACTTTGTGCTTCACTTTTATTCACCACAAACCTTCAAGCCAAAGGCCCATTAAGTACGGATATAAAAACAAAATCTTTACCTACTCAGACTTTAACAGAAGCACGCATCAACTCCGTGCTAAAAGAAGCTTATGCAAAATTTAAAAACAACCAAGAGGGAAAGAATGCTGACTATATTAAAGCACTTGCCATTGTAGACTCTAAAATATTTGGTATCACATTGGTTACGCCAGATGGTAAAGTGTATGAAATTGGAGACACCAAAGAAGTGGTTTCTATACAATCTATCTCTAAAGTCTTTACCGCAGCAAAAGTGATGCAAGAAAAAGGTGACAAATTCATGCAAGAGAAAATTGGTGTCAATGCTACAGGGCTGGCATTTAACTCTATTATTGCCATTGAGTTACATGGTGGTTCTGCTTCTAACCCTTTTGTTAATGCTGGTGCCATTCAGTCTACATCATGGGTAAAAGCAAAAGATTCTAAAGAGCGTTGGACAAAGATTTATGACTATATGAATGACTTTGCAGGAAAAGAACTTAGCTTCAATGAAAAAGTCTATGACTCAGAAGTCAATGACAACAAAAACAACCAAGCCATCTCCAAAATACTAGACGCACGTGGAAGAATGGGTTCAGACCCACTTGAAGCGACCACTGTCTATACTAAACAGTGTTCGGTCAATATCTCTTCACATGACTTGGGTATGATGGCTGCTACTTTTGCCAATGATGGTGTAAATCCGATTACAAAGAAAAAACTTTTAGATAAAAAATATGTACCAAAAATATTAGCTGTTATGGCAACAGCAGGTCTCTATGACAATGCGGGAGATTGGTTATACTTAACAGGTACGCCCGCTAAATCTGGTGTTGGTGGCGGTATCCTTGCCGTTGTGCCTGGTAAACTAGGTATTGGTGTTGTCTCACCTCCACTAGATAAATTTGGAAATTCTGTACGTGGACAACAAGCTGCAGCTTATATCATTGACAAATTGGGTATCAACCCACTTGCACAATAAGGAATGGCCATGAAACTCTCATACTCAAAAACCCTTTTACTGGCGCTATTTCCACTTGTTGGCTCTAGCTTAAATGCCGCGGAATCTCTTGCACCTTCAAATGCAGTTGAAGATGACCATGCTTATGAAACGGTCAGCCATACCGATGAAAAAAAAGATGGATACATTTTAGGGGACGGTTGGAAAATCAATGGAGACCTTAGAATTGGTTATGTCGATTATGACTACAGTAATAGCCCTAATGACTATGACCCGAATGTCAATAAAGGCCATGCCGATTCAAGAGGTATCTATGTCATACCAAAGCTTTCCATTACCTCACCTACCTACAATGGTTTGTCTTTTAAAATCACAGGGGCAGGATCCACAGATTTTGGGATTAATAATCCTATTTATGAGACACGTACCTTTGGTTTTGGTGCTTCTGGAAGTTCTTATGCTATTTTACAAGAAGCCTATATTAAATACGTCAATGGTGACCATACTTTCTTGGCAGGTAACTATGAACTCTCGACTCCTATGGTTGACGCAGATGATTGGTACCTTTTGGCCAACAGTTTTCAAGGGGCATACTACAAAAATACTTCTATAGAAAACATCATGTTTGCAGGTGGATACATCTATAAAATGTCAGGACCTTGGGATTCTGGTGCGGATGGTGCAAACTTCCATACCATTGCAGACACTTCGTATGTATCCTCTGAAGATAAGGAAAATGCTGGTGATGCTGGCATGTGGGCTGGAGTTATACAATACACAAAAGATGAACACACCCTTCAACTTTGGGACTATTATGCAGTAGACCTCTATAATACTTTCTTTGGTCAGTACGACTATAATGCTAAGTTTGATGGGGGTACCTATGATGCGGGTGGCCAAATTATCAATTTTAAAGAAGTAGGTGAATTGGCAAGTAATAATTTCACAGAAATTGATTACAGTATCTTTTCACTTCGTTTAGATGCCAAACTTGACAATGGTTTTGACATTTCTACGGGTGCATCATTTTACACAGATGGACCAGGAGCTAGTGCCACACTCGGTTCATGGGGTGGATACCCTTACTTAGCCAATGGTATGATTTTTCACTTTTTTGAAGCAGGTGATCTCAGAAATGCCAACTCATACAAAGTACAAGTGGGTTATGACTTAAGTAAAACACTCACAGATGGTTTATGGGTAGGTCTACGTTACACCTATTTTGACTTAGATCCACAATACTCTATCTCTTCAGAGAACGGATTAGGTCAAGACGAAGAGCATAACTATGGTGTACGTGTGAGTTACAATCATCCAGAGGGATACTACTTTACTGCAACTTATGAATATGTTGATTTAGACCAACAACAATCTATTTCTGCCTTAAGACTTATAGGTGGATACAAATTTTAGACGAGACATAAATTAAAGGCAGATTATGGGGCTTGAACATACTGGAGATTTACTCTTATCACTTTTAAACCACCACTTTGAACTGGTGTTTTTTATCGTACTCGGTGTCGGTTATTATATCGGTAATATCCGTATTGGTTCTTTCTCTATAGGTGCCGTGGCGGGTGTTCTTTTTGTAGGGCTATTTTTTGGACATTATGGCTTTCGTATCTCTACCTCAGGACAGATGATTGGCTTTGCACTGTTTATCTTTTCTGTTGGCTATCAAGCAGGCCCTGGTTTTGTTGCTGTACTCAAACAAGATGCTTTAAAGTACTTTACCCTTGCCTTGGTTGTCGCACTCTCTGGTTTTTCTATGGCTGCTATTTGGGCTTACTCTCTCTCTTTACCCCCAGGTATGTCTGCAGGACTACTCTCTGGAGGGCTAACTTCTTCCCCTACCCTTGCTGCGGCACAAGATGCTGTGCATGCAGGTTCGGTGAGCATTCCAACAGGTTGGACAAGTGAGCAAGTAGTCGATAACATTGCCATGGGGTATGCACTCACGTATATCTTTGGTTTAGTGGGACTCATCATGATGATAAAATTTTTACCTAAGTTTGTAGGTATTGATGTGGTAAAAGAATCTGAAGCATTTGAAGCCAATTCTAAAGGAGACAAAGCACTCCCTCAAAACATTCTTTTAAGAACCTACCGCATTACTAATAAAGAGATTGGATCTATGAATTTAAAGACTTTAAGAGAAAAATATTGGGATTCAAAATCTGTGGTTAAAGTCAGACGTGATGGGAAATTTTTCCCGGTGGACGAAGATGGACTTGTGTTCGGTGATGTGATTGAAGTCTTGGGACCTCGTCACTATTTTACCGAGAAACTTTCTAAAATTGCCAAAGAGGTCATACCAGATTGGGATATGAGTAACATTCAAGACAGTGCTCAAATTGTCATACAAAACACAGATATCGATGGTCTTAGCTGCCAAGAAGTCTCTATACACAGACGTTTTGGACTTTATGTTTTATCCATTCACAGAAAAGGAAAAAACATCCCTTACACTCCTGATACTAAACTTAAAATCGATGATGTGATTACCGTTACAGGTACAGCCACGCAGATTAAAACCATGGGTGAGTATGCAGGTATGGTAGAACAAGAAGGTGTAGCAACCGACATGGTGACACTCTCTTTGGGTATTGCTATTGGACTTGTTATTGGTATGTTTTCTCTCCAACTGGGTGGTGTTTCAGTAAGCCTTGGCTCTGCTGGAGGTCTTTTAGCTTCAGGTCTTTTTATAGGCTATCGTCGTAGTATGAAACCCACTTTTGGGCAACTCCCGGAGCCAACACGTTGGTTTTTAATGGAGTTTGGTTTACTCTTATTTATGGCTGGAGTTGGCTTACGTGCAGGAGGAGGCATCTTAGAAACGCTACAAGAAAATGGTCTTGTTTTAGTCATTGCAGGTATCTGTGTGACCGTTACACCTATTCTTATTGGATACTTTGTAGGAGCAAAACTCTTAAAAGTCCAACCTGCCCTCATCTTCGGTGCCATCACCGGTGCCATGACTTCTGGGGCTGCACTCTCCGTGGTCATTAAAGAAGCAAAAAGCCCTATTCCTGCGCTTGGTTATACAGGCACCTACGCTTTTGCCAATGTCCTACTTGTCTTAGCAGGTTCTCTCATTATGATCTTTTAAGGGTGATTTCTAGCGCGTGTATGGTTCGTTTATCTTTGGGAGGAAGTTCCATAAAGTTAAAACTATAGAGTGCTGAGAGGTAGTGTTCCTGGTCATTAGGCACAGGAAACTCTAAACCTTCAAAAGCCATCTTTTTAAGAGGAAAAATCTTGTCACTATCAAACCACGCAGCTACATCTGGCATCTTCCCCGAATAAATGACTTTTGTGTTTTTCTTTTCCCAACCTTGATGTAAAGTATTTAATTCTTCAATGAGTGTTTCTCTTTTAAGAGGGTTGTCTACACCATTTGGTGTGTGTAAACTGATTGAAGAAGCAGCACGTATCTCTTCAAAGGTCTCTTTGTAAAATGTTTTATTTGCTACTGTATCTTCCATAGTAAGCATAGGAAAAATATCAACAAAAACACCTTGATGGTAGCCTACATCTCTCCCCTTCTCATGAAACTCAACAATATTTGCTTTGTTAGAACGCAATTTAATATAGTCAAATTTAAAGTTTTTATCTGTTTGGGATGTTTGGAAAAAAATATCTTTGGAAAGTTCAGATGGGGCAATGTCTAGCAAGCGATTATAGTCTTCAAGAGGCATAGAAAGGTCTATGTCATCATCCCAAGGAATAAACCCTTGGTGACGTACCGCACCCAGTAAAGTGCCAGAGTCTAACCAGTAACGCAAACTGTGTTTGGTACACAGGGCATCAAACTCAACAAGCATCTCAAACATGATATTTTGTGCAAGCGCTAAGGTTTTTGGCTCTATCATTTAATCTCTAGCTATCTTATAGTAGTCATGCAGTGCATCAATAAGAACATCCGTATAAGCTTTGTCCATATCACCCATATGTGACACCCTAAAGATGATGTCACGCTCTGCACCACCATTGGGACAAACCATCACTTTATATCCCTCTTCTAAGGCATTCACAATGTCCATTGCTGACTTTCCATCTGTGGGTGTGAGTGTGGTCATAGCATTTGGCATAAAAGGCGTGTAGGCTTTAAGTGGCAACTTTGTAATGTTTTCCCTAAAGTACGAAGCAATCTCTTCTGCAGAAGCAATACTTTCTGCCACGCCTCCTCTTCTTTGTATCTGTGCCAATCTTGTTTCAAGTTGTAACATAATTGTTACAGCAGGCGTGTATGGTGTCTGTCCTCTCTTACCGTTAGAGAGGTAGTCTTTGAAGTTAAAGTATAAACTTTTAACATCTTGTACTTTTTCAAGTGCACTTGGCGCTAAAATGACCATGGTTAAGCCTGGAGGTAAAGCCAAACCTTTTTGTGACGAAGCAATGACTACATCAATGTTTGAAGCTTGCATATCTAGTGGGTCAGTCACCAACATAGAGATGGCATCTACAATGTAGAGCATTTCATTCTTTTTAGCATATGTGCCCATGGCTCTTAAATCATAAAGGTGTCCCACTGAAGTCTCATGGGCATTCACAATCAATGTAGAATACTCTTCTTTGGGTGCCAAAGTTTCTATGTCACTTAAGTTTGTGTTTCTCACATTAAAGTCGCTATGTGGAATGTCATGTGTTTCACAAATTTTTACAAAACGGCCACCAAAGCCACCACCATTAACCACTAAGGCATTGTCTTCTTTGTTTAAAAGGTTCATGACCACCGACTCCATACCTGCCGTACCTGAAGCAGTTAAAAAGATGACCTTTGAACCTTCTGGTGCATTGACCATTTCTAAAAGTCCTTTTTCACAGGCATAAGTCACATTGGAAAATTCACTATTTCTAAAGTATGGTGTTTGCTGCGCACCTACTGCCAGTATCTCTTCAGACATTTTGACAGGTCCGGGGGTAAATATGTAATAATCTTCGTATATCATTGTACTTCCTTCTTCACCGTTTCAAGCTCTTTTTCTTTACGTTCATTGTACTCTAAAAGTACCCTGTTTATACCGACCATATCCGAAGGTGTAAGCATTTTTGACTTTCGTTTTCCACGTTGGATCAGTGATGCAAATTCTGCAATCATGTAGCGCAGACCACAGCCGTCAAACTCATATTTAAACGTTTGTGATTTGTGTTCATCTTCAAAACGTACATAAAACTTTTCAGTCATCCACCAAGGTGCAGGAATGTACACATACCCTTTTGTTCCAGAAATAACGGCATCACCTTCAGACTTAATCCCTGTTGCCACTCTAGAAACACCAATGGCACCGCCTTTGTGTTTGGAGATAATGAGGTTAGACACATCATAACCTTCTGAACCTTGGTCAAAAAAGCTAATGTCTTTACTTTTTCCCAAAATTTTATTGACAAGTAAAGAGGGGTAAGAAGACAATATATTCGTAGCCCCTTGTGCCATAAATGTATCGGGGTATTCTCTCTCTTTGTAGAGTGTCGTCCGTGTTGCCCGCACCTCTTTCACTTCACCAATAATGCCATTGTCCAACTCAGTAAGCAGTTGGTTAAAGGCAGGTAAAAAGGCTGTTTTGAGTGCAGAGAGTAAAAGTACTTTTTCTTTTTTAGCCAAAGAGAGTAACTCTTTTAACTCATTTTTATGCAGTGCCAAAGGGTTTTCACACAAAACATGTTTACCTGCTTTGAGTGCTTTCTTAATGAGTGTATAGTGTTCTTCTAGTGCAGTGTCTATGTAGACTGCCACAATGCTTGTATCTAAAAAATCCTCATAATTGTCATGGCCATATTTGATGATGTTAGACTTTTTCGTAAACTTTTTTACAGCCAAAAAATCTGAAGAGTAAATACGGTTAATTTTTAAGTTAGATACATGTTGTGCTGCTTCTATAAAAGTTTTGGTATCTCGACCAAGTCCCACAATACCAAGCTTAATGATGTCAAAGTTTTCTTTTCGAAGTTTGGTACTTGAGATGCCTTCAGTCCTGGTCAAATACTCCACATGGGTGTATTTATTGAGGTAGTCAAAAGCACCTACCCAGTCATCACCAATGGCAAAGATATCGACGTCATATTTGACCATGTCTTCTGATTTTTGTTTTTTGTGTGTCTCTATAATAACTTTATCGACAAAGTCCAACGCTTCAATGGCTTTCATACGTTTTTTCGTACTCTCAACCACGTTAAGTTTACCACGTGAGCGGTCATAGTTTTCATCGGTTACACCTACAATGAGGTAATCACCTAAAGCTTTTGCACGCTCTAAAAGTCGCATATGTCCCTTATGCAACATATCATATGTTCCATAAGTAATAATGGTTTTTTTTGTTTTAATACTGCGTTCCTTTTGCAATGGTAGTTATAAATATAATGATGTATAGTATAGCGTATAACTTGCTATATCTCTAAAACCAGCTTCACAGGACAATGGTCTGAACCCATCACTTGGTCTAAAATATCTGCATCCACGATTTTGTCTTTTAAGTCATCAGAAACATAGAAGTAGTCAATTCTCCAACCCACATTGTTTGTTCTTGCTGCTGCTCTGTAAGACCACCAAGAGTAACGCTCTACCACATCACCATGGATATGTCTAAAGGTATCTGTAAAACCAGAAGCGAGTAACTTATCTTGCCATTCACGCTCCATTGGTAAAAAGCCTGAAGTTTTTTCATTGGCTTTTGGACGTGCAAGGTCTATGGGGTGGTGTGCCGTGTTTACATCACCACAAACAACAATAGACTTCCCTGCTTTACGTAGTTCTAAAATGTACTCTAAAAAACGATCATAAAATGCCATTTTGTAAACCAAACGTTCTTCATTTCTCTGTCCATTTGGAAAATAAATGTTAAAGTAAGCGATGTTTTCAAAATGGTACTCGTTAATGCGTCCTTCATCAAGTACATCTACATGGTCACATGAGCTTGCTTCACCTTTTACATCCGTGTAAAGTGCCACACCAGATTGACCTTTGTTCACAGAAGAGTTAATGCTCTGGTACTTGTAGTTACGCTCAAAAATGCTGTCAGGAATTTGCTCTGCTTCTGCTTTGATTTCTTGTAGTCCTAAAAAGTCTACTTCTTCTTCATCTATCCACTTAAGTGCATCTTTTTTGTCTACTGCACGTATGCCATTTACATTCCACGATATAAAAGTAAGTTTTGCCATATTCTAGCCTTAATATTTTTATGTAATAATAGCAAAAAAGAATATATTATTCCCCAATAAAAACTAAAAATGGAAAGGCTAAAAATGGCACAGACCGATAAAGAACGTTGGAATGAAAAATACAAAAAAAATACTGCACCCCAAGAGCCAACAAAACTTCTCTTGGAGTATGCCAAACTCTCCACAGGCACACAAGCACTTGACCTCGCTTGTGGTATGGGTAGAAATGCCAAGTATTTAGCTTCTCAAGGTTTTACAGTGGATGCTTTAGACATCTCATCCGTTGCCATAGCCTCTTTACAGAACCTAGACAACATCAGAGCAAAAGAAGTGGACTTTGACACCTACGCACTAGAAAAAAACAAGTATGACCTCATTGTCTGTACTTACTTTTTAGAACGTACACTTTTTCCACAGTTTCATGAAGCACTCAAAGAAAACGGCATTTTAGTCTTTGAAACTTTTTTACATGACGAAGGCAATGAACGTGCCCCTTCAAACCCAGCATTTATGCTCAAAAAAGATGAACTAAAAGTTTACTTTGAATCTAAGTTTGAATTAGTACACATGGATGAATGGTGGGATGTAGACTTTACGGGAGTAAAAACTATGAAAGCTTCCATGGTTGCCAAGAAGAAGTAATTAGGAAGAAATAAATAGCTTTTAGGCTTGGCCTAGAAGTACAGAGGAAAGCAGACCAATAAGCCCACCAAACACTCCACCCCAAACAACCAACCAACCTAAATGTTCTTTTATGAGTTCCTGCACCAACTCTTTAACCATTGCAGGTGTCAGTTCATCCAAACGTGTGGTAATGAGTGTTTCTACTGAGTCTAACATATCTTCAGAGAGTGCTGAGTCTTGAATGTATTCATCTACTTGTGCTTTAAAACTCTCTGAAGAGACAATGGCTGAAATGGAAGACTTTAACTTACGCTCAAAAGGGTCACGAAGCCCTTCCAAAGCAGACTCCCCACCAAACATAGAAATGGCTCCTCCAAACTTTGACTCTAACACAGTTTTTGAAAGTGCATCAAAGGCAGGAGAGAAGTCAGCCCCTTCAACCAATGGTGCCAAGTCTATCTTCTGTTCTTCTTTAGCAAAAAAATCACCCAACTGCTCTTTAGAAAAAAACTGTTTCATGATCATCGCATGAATAGACCCTTTAAACGTTTCAAAATTCTTCTCTATTACCCCAGACCCATACAAAAATGGCACACGTTCAAAAAGCATATAGATGGCCACTTGATTGGTAATAGCACCAGAAAGTGCAAAAAGTCCTGTAAAGAGTAAGGGGCTATGGTATTGCGCAGGAACGAGGAATGATGTACCTATAAGTAGAATAGAAATAAAATCTGTGATAAATGACTTGGACATAGTGAAACTCACTTTTTTACAAGTTTAACATATTTTATCCTCGTTACTATCTCGGCTATAGATACACACTAGATATTTGTGTATACTTACAATAGAAAACAAAGGGAAATCATGAATAATTATCAAGATTTGAAAAAAGATTATAAATTTACAGAGGAAGAAGCAAAGCTTCTTAAAGAGCTTCAGCCTAGAATGACCGAAGTTGCTGATGATTTTATAGATCAATTTTATGATTATATTTGGGGTTTTGGTAAAACAGCGCAGTTTTTGAAAAATAAAGAGATCATTGCACACCACAAAATGAAAATACGTGCATGGTTTCTTCACCTCTTTTGTGGAGAGTATGACTTACAATATTTTACCTATTTGTATAAAGTGGGAGAGATACATGTCAAAATTGGTTTGCCAACACATTATGTAAACTCAGCCTTTAATTTTGTGAGAATGTTTATTTTAAAAAGCATCGAAGAGAACTATGAGAGTAAAGAGCAACACCTTAAAGAGATTGAAGCGGTTCAAAAGATAATCGACATGAACCTTGATGCTTTAACAAGCTCCTATAGAGAAGAAGAGTTAGGGAAATTCCTCTCTTTGTCTAAAGTTGAAAAAAACATTTTATCTGGACTCAAAAAGTTTAACTCTTACATCAATTACTTTCTAGCAGGTGCATTGGCCATTGTTGCATTTTTTGCCATTGGCCTCTTTTTATATGATATTTATCTTCTGTTCTTTACCGATATCAAAATAGAAAAAGGTATTTTAACTGTTCTTGGGTCTTTACTGGTACTCTGGGCATCTATAGAGCTCATACATGAAGAAATAGAACACTTACAGGGCAAAGGCTTTGCCATAGGGGCGTTTATCATGCTGGCCATGGCTGCGCTTATTAGAAAAGTGTTGATTTATTCTCTCTCTTCTAGTAAGTCTGAGGAGTTACTCGTCATTGCTGGGGTTATTGTTGCATTGGCAGTTTCATACTGGTTGGTTGCCAATAAAAATAAAATCAACATGCAGAAGAACTAGTAGAAATGTTAGGCACACAAAACATCTCTGATGTAGAGCTCAAACAAAGATGGCGACTCTATTGGATTCATTGTATTTTTGAATTCTCTTCTATGAAGTTACAAAGAATGTCATGGATTGAAGGTGATGAAGCCAATTGGCCTGAGGGTGAAGTCTGGGCCTCTTCTTTTGAAGAGTGTATTGCCGCTTACTTTGACAATTTGGCATTAGATGATGCTTATGTAAAGGCCATTGAGGCTGGGAATGTTTCAGAAGAAGAAGCTTTACGTGCCCAAACTTTTCATCAACTAGCCTACCTTTTCATTGAGCCCAGTGAGGATCCTGAAGAGATTTTGAAAGATCCTGAATGGATAGAGATTGTTGCGAAGGCAAAAGTCTTTTGGGACTATTTAAAAACACATGTGACAGCACAAAGAGAAAAAGAGTTGATGGAGAAACTAGAGAAAGATTTTGCTTAATTAAAAGCTTGAGGCAGAGTTAAACTACCTCATCTCCCAATAGTAACACTTTTAAAGCATCCACTGTTCTTACAGCATCGTTATGATCTGTAAATCCCCAGTCTACCATGAGGTAGTCCATTTTGGCTTCTTTGGCTGCCATTTCGTCACGTGGACCATCCCCTATGAAGATGGCTTCATCTTCTGTAAAACCTACCTCATCTAAAAGTTTAAAAAGCATGTCGGGGTGTGGTTTGCCTTGTAAGACATCATCATAACAAGCAATGCCTGAAAAAAGTTCAAGCACTTCTAAATGTAGCAATGACTCTAACGTAGACTTTCTGTAAGCATTGGTAGCCACAGCAATGACATAGCCTTTTTCTTTCAAACTAAGCAATAATGCCTTTATGCCATTGTAAAGAACTAACTCATGCTCATGGTTTTTTGTATAGTACTCTGAAAACCATTTTTCATGGTCTTTATCAAATGCTTTTGCATGGTAAAAAGTTTCTGCTGGGTTGATGCTATGGTCATTGACCAGACGTAAAATGTGTTCTGCATCCATAGGCTCAAAACCTAAGTGTTTACGCACGTAGTTAATGGCATTGGCAATGGTAATCGAAGAGTTTACCAGTGTGCCATCCATGTCGAAAATGATGAGTTTTTTATTTGTCATCTTTAGCATCATTTATCTGTTCTGATCTTTACTATCTGTTCGGTTAAGCTTAATATAGATAGAAAGACTCACAAGTAAGAACGAAACTCCGGTGATGAGATAAACCGCATATTCAAGCTTTTCAGGGTCTGTGAGTGCAAACTTAAAGACAAGCATCAATGCTTCGATTGAAAGTGCAATAATAATGGAACCCAAGAAACGTATCATCGTTTGGTGTCCCTCGCTTGTACCATCCTTTTTCTCTTTACCTAAGACTTCTTCTTCAAAAATGGCTTTTACCAAGTCAAAAATAGCCAGTGAAAGTGTAAGAAGAATGGTGGCTTTAAACATTTCATTAATAT
>WTAE01000082.1 GCA_013139765.1 Sulfurovum sp. | reverse complement strand
GTCTGTTTTTTGTAGATGTCTAAAGCTTTCAAGGAGTATCTCTACACTCTCTTTCCTTGTAAACATAGGTATCCAGTTTAGTACAGTACAAGTTATGAAATGTGGATGTGTTGGTTCATATGTTTTGTATCTACTTCTTCCCATCTTTTATCTTTTTTTCTATAGTATAGTTTATATAAATATTGGGAGTGTAAAAATATGCGCCCTGACCAAAGGAAAGAAGTGCCCTTGGGGTACAAATTGTCATAGAATCTTAAATGTAAATATGCATTCCCACGTGCAACGTGGGAACGAGGTAAACTCCTTTTAGGTATATAATATTTTACTTAAACGACGGCATAACAGTTAGTTTATGGGATTTGTTATGTTTTAGTTAAGTGACAATTACTTTTGATTGATATATGAAGAACCTTCATCAGAAATACTAAAATATGGTTTGTTGTTCTTTTCCTCTCTTTTTATAAAATCATAAGCTTTAATTTTACTTTTTCGACCAATACTATGATTAATTGACTGGTATGCTCTGTCCAATTCATCACCTAGTTCAGTTGCTGTAAAAGGAGACTTTATATTCAAAGAATTTAAAATTTCATATTCTTTTTGAGGAAGCCTTAAATTATTGTCAATTTTTGCTTTCTGTAAAGTATCAACTATAGGTTTCAGTATAACTTTTCCTTGACACTTTTGGCATGGAAAGTTATGTTTGATGAAAATGTCTTTTTGATCTAGTCCATATTTTTCTCCACATTGAGAACAAACTAACTCTTTTGAATTATTCATCCAGTCTACTACTAGTTTATTAAAATCAAACACACGTTCCACTCTAAATTTTCTATCACTTTTTTCATCGAAAATAATATTATTATCTATACATAAACCATAGTTTAATGAGAATACACTCATTGTGGAACTGTCTCGTGCTTTTTGTTTAGAATATTTAGTAATAAAAAAGTTAAATTCCAGTGTTTTTAACACGTCCTCAAGTTCTTCAGAAACATACAAATAATTTGATGGAGCAGTATTAGTTGTATACTGCTCAAATATTTTTGCATCAGATGTTCCAATATGTTTTTTGTTTTGAATTGCTTTGTCAATAATAGCATTCAGTAACTTTAAAAGGTGGAATTGTTCAAATGACTCATCATAACTTTTATATTCAATATATTCACTTTTAGTTAAGACATATTCAATATCATTTATATAATGCTGTTTAGCTGATTCTTGCAAAACTTTTTTAGTTATTTTCTTATTTAAGCTATTCGTTTTTTGCAATGCTATTTCTAATACTTTTCCCATGATTCTAGGTACATTTGAACTAATTTGAAATAATAACTTGTAGTAACTTTTCATATCCATATTTTGGGAAAAATCAAAGAAATCAGCCATGTCGACATCTTCACCATAAAAATATTTGAATCTTTTTTCTAATAATCGTTTCGTATAGTTTAATGCCGATTCTTCAACTTTATCTGCATTCCCAATTGAATATAAATCGTAATAATCAAGACTGAAGGTTTTTACTTTTTGTCTGTCAATTGATGGTAAGTAGTCTCTTCCTGGATAAAGAGAAATTTTAAATTTAAAATACTCGTCGGATAAATTATTGAGAGGCCCAACTATAAAATCAGTGAAGACTTCCATTGATTCTTTATCTATTTCAGACATGTCATCTAAGCAAATAAACACATTATCTATTGGTATTCTCAATAATAGTACTTTTAACTTATCCATGAAATCAATTATACTAAAGTAACGTGTCAATATCTTAGTAAAGGCTTGAGAACTAAGAGTTTCATTATTAATGTTTTTTCTCGCTGATGCACTTGCAGAAACATCAGTTAGCGAAGCGGAACTCTTTATTTCTTCTGCTTTATGTTTAGCACTTGTTTCAGATTGAAAATGTTCTGATTGTTGAGTAGATGTGATATCTTGAAAAGTAGGTTGTTCAATAGTTGCAAATAGTTTATCTAATTCTTTTTTGAAATCATTTTTTGAAAGTCCATTGCCAGTAAAAAAACTGACTAATGGATTTGTAAAAAGTCCTTTTTCAATTTCTTTATTTAATTCAGATATGATTTTTTTTATAAAAATAATGTATAAGTTTAATTTTTCAATATTCTCTTGGGTTAAGGATGGCTCAACTCTTGAAACATTTAGTGTGGTTTTCTTTGCTTGTTCAAATAAAGCTTTTACATCAATATATAATGAAAGTTTATTTTCTGTTTTTCTTATTTCATGTTGAAACCGATTTATTATAGTTGATTTTCCAGTTCCTTTCCTGCCAATTAACAAAGTTGTATTATTCATAAGCATCGATTTTAAAATTAAATCATTTTCTAGAGGATCTTCGTATAATTCTTCAATTAAGTTTTCATTTTTTTCATTTTTTAAGTCCGCTCTTCTATAACGACTTAACGATTCAGTCATAGTTAAAAATAGGTCTGCTTTATTTTCTGGCATTATTTCCCTTTATTTTAGTATAAGAGTATATCAAAAGTGTCTTTATCTTGATGAAAAAATATAGAATTTGTGTGTTCTAATATATTTGTAATGCTATATAATTTCACTCTTTTTATTTACTGTAACTATTGTAGTAAATTACATATCATCCACTGATTATTGTCTGCAAGACGCAAGTAGTTTGAGTTGATCTTCTATATAATATAGAAACTTTAACATTAACATGTCATATTTGTAGGAGATTATAAAATATCTCATAATGTAAAGAGTTCACCTGTGTACTATATTTATAAGCATATTATGTAGTTCTAATATATACTTTTGGTGTCTTTTGTTGTTTATCATGGTAGTTACTGAAAAAAAGGTGTCAGGTGATAATGATAACCTTCATAAACCTCTCACTCCTACTACCCCTTAATCTACCTACGATCCATCATATCTGGCACTGCCCTGACTAGCAGGAGGAAATGCCCTTAGGGTGAAATATCGATTCACCGAATAAAAGGGGGATAGGCTACTTTATAAATGAGTAAACTATTCCATTTCGCAGGAACACAGAGCATTGGAACGAGAGTAATTTTGTGCTAAAATACTTTAAACTAAGGTACTAGGATAGAGATTGAAAAATAAAAAGTCACCACTCAAAGATAAGCCACTAAGAAATGCTGGCCAATCATTAGATGAAGAAATTGAAAATAGTATTTCTGATAAAGTATCTATGCATGTTTTTATTATAGCTTTGATTATGTTCACAATATTTAGGGAATGGCAAAGATGGTACTTCCAATCTCCACCTATTCCAATCCTTATGACAATAATTGGAATACCAGTTATTATCTACTTTACCTATAAAATATTTAAAGAAAAGAAAAAAATTGACTTTTTAAAACAAGGTAGAGATGGAGAAAAAGCAGTAGGACAATATTTGGAACGTTTTAGGGAAGATGGAATGAAAGTTCATCATGATATTGTTGGAGATAATTTCAATATTGACCATATTCTTATTTCTACTAAAGGTGTATACCTTATTGAAACGAAAACATATTCTAAACCAATGAAGGGTAAGACCGAGATAGAATTTGATGGATTAGATTTTTACTATAATGGTGTAAAGTATAATGATAATATCCAAGTACAAGTAATGGCAGGCTCAACATGGCTTAAAAATCTCATCGAAGAGTTAACTGTTAAAAAAGTTGATGTTAAACCTGTGGTGGTTTTTCCTGGGTGGTTCGTAAAAATGACACGAAAACATGATAGTAATATATGGGCACTTAACCCAAGAAATCTTCAAACATTCATCAATAATCAAAATGAGATTATGTCAAAGGAAGATGTACAGCTTATCTCTAATCATATAGCTAGATATATTCGTGCTAGGTAAAAAATGAACTGGTCACAAATTGTGACTGCTTCAGTAGTTTGAGAAAATGGGGCAAGCTACTTGATCTACCTACCCTTAAAAAGCACAGGAGTATAGAAGTCAGGTAACAATGACAACTTAATCAAGCCTATACTATTCTCTAAATATAAACTTATGCATTCTCAGCGGCAATCTTATCTATTTTTCTTGCAAGGTAGTCAGCTGTTGGGGCATCTACTGAATTGACATGCATGACAATCCATTCGGGTGTTTTACGTACAAAGTTGATGATCTTCTTAATATCTCCAAAATCTTTCCATTGCGTTGCGGCGTATTCCATGTCTGCTAAAAACATGTCATGCGCCGTTTTATGCATATCGTAAGATGGGAAATCATACTTTAGCATCAGTTTTTCTTCACTTAAAAAGTGCTCATGGACATGTGCAATATATTCATCTATCTTGTCTTCGAGTTCACTTTTCCTCGTTCTGATAGAACATAGACTACTTTTAAAAGTTAATATTCTCACACTATCATTATAATTCAATAGTTATATTAGATCTAAAGTTCTGTTTTAATCATATAGCATTAGCAGCCAAATACAAATTGAGCAGTAGGAACTAATATAAATGATATAATGTAAAAAAAAGAGACATACATGATATCGTTACTTATCCAAGCACTTTCTGGTTTAGGAATGTTTTTATTTGGCATGTTATATATGGAACTTGCACTGAAAAAGTCAGCAGGAGTTCGCTTCAAAAGCTGGGTTAAAAACTCAACATCTACTACAATAAAATCTCTCTCCACGGGTGCTGTAGCAACGGCACTGCTTCAAAGTTCTTCTGTTGTAATATTGATGACACTATCATTTGTAAGTGCTTCGATGATTACACTGCATTCGGGTATTGCCGTTATTTTTGGTTCGAATGTTGGGACAACAGTAACAGCATGGATTGTAGCAACACTTGGGTTCAAAGTACAGATCGAGGCTTTTGCACTTCCCATGATAGGGGTGGGAGGACTACTGCTGATCTCTAATATCTCTCACAAGAAAGTCACTACAGTTGCCAAAGTACTTGTTGGATTTGGTCTCTTGTTTCTCGGTTTGGAGATCATGAAAACCGCCATCGAGTCTTTGGCAGGAACGATAGATCTTTCCAAATTTTCAAACTTTCCACTCATCGCATTCGTTGGGGTTGGCTTTGTTCTCACTGCTGTCATTCAGTCAAGTTCAGCAGCAACAGCAATTGTTTTAAGTGCATTGTATGTACATATCCTCAGCTTTGAACAAGCTGCTGCCATGGTCATCGGTACTAATATTGGTACAACTGTGACAGCACTTCTTGGAGCTATCGGTGGTATCCCTGATAAAAAACGTGTTGCTGTGGCCCATTTTATTTTCAATCTTATTACGGCAGTGGTAGGATTCCTACTCATACCAATTTTAACGCACTTTTTAATGCGTGTTGTCGGACTGCATAATGATCCTATAATAGCGTTGGCACTGTTTCATACCTTGTTTAATATATTGGGTGTTGTGCTACTGTTACCCTTTATTCCTCTAATGGCTAAGTATCTGAAGAAGCTCTTTATACAGACTGAACCAGTGCCTACACGATACATACATATGGTTGATCCGAAACTGCATGAAACAGCATTTGTGGCTTTAAGAGATGAAGTAAATAATTTATTTGTTAAAACGATGAAGTTTGCGTTACTATTGGCCAATATTAGGATAAGCGACGTGTTTGGAGAGAAATATGATGTAAAAAAAATAGTTGAACTCAATAGAGAGGAAATTGAATTCAATTATAAAAAGGCTTACGCGAGCATTAAAGAGATAGAGATCAAGATCTTCGAATTTGTTGCGATATTGAATCAGCAAGAGCTTACGCCAGAAGAGAGACAAAATCTAGAAATGCTTTTGTCATCTGTACGTGAGAGTGTCTATGCAGCTAAAATTCTTAAAGATGTTAAAAATAATATCAACGAATTCTCTGAAAGCGACAATGAGGAGCTTCTCCTTCTTTATGATTCAATCCGAAAAAACCTTGTATATGCAATACTTATCTATATTAACTATATGGAGGAAGAGTGGTCTTTTGAAAAGTGTGTGGAGAAATTCACTAAAGCAGAAGAAGAGAATAAGCAGATCATGAAAGAAGCGACCTTCTCAATTAGTAAGAAAGGGATAAACGAGAAAAAGGTCGTATCTTTACTAAATACAAATCGTAGTGTATTCATTGCATCTCAAGCTCTTTTCAAGGCATCAAAATCTGTTTCACTGCATTTCCCTCTTGAAGATTAAAGCCGAATAGAATAGGTCAATTTAGGATAAGAGGTCAGGTGACAACGACAACTTAATCAAGCCTATTCTCTAAATATAAACTTATGCATTCTCAGCGGCAATTTTATCTATTTTTCTCGCAAGGTAGTCAGCTGTTGGTGCATCTACTCCGTTTACATGCATGACAATCCATTCAGGTGTTTTACGTACAAAGTTGATAATTTTCTTAATGTCTCCAAAGTCTTTCCATTGCACTACAGCGTAATCTAGGTCTGCTAAAAACATGTCATGGGCTGTTTTATGCATATCGTAAGATGGAAAATCATACTCTAACATTAGTTTCTCTTCACTTGCAAAGTGCTCATGGACATGTGCTATGTATTCATCTATTTTATCTTCAAGTTCACTTTGTGTGACTTCGCCTCTGTCCCACAATATAGCAAGCTTATCTATCTCATTAAGAATTTTAATCTCATCCTCATGCGTCTGTTGCATCTGTTCAAGACTCATATACTCTACCTGCTCAATATAAACCAGTGCCATAAAAAATCCTTTTAGTAATTATGTGTTTATTATAATATGCAAATGTAGAATGTGTGTTGATTATTGTCAAGAGTATGGTTGATGGGGTTGAGGTTATATTTGCTTATGGGTATAATTAATGAAAGGTGTGAAATATGGAAAGAACGAATAACAAACCCCTCATTGTAGCCCATAGAGGTGGCGCTAGTACCAAAGCCTTGGAAAACACTATTGAAGCCTTTAAAAAGGCTTTTGAAGATGCTGCGGATGCTATTGAGGGTGACTTTCATTTGACAAAAGATGGGGTGATTGTTTGTACGCATGATTATGACATTGAAGGGCTTGTCATTAAAGAGAGTAGTTTTTCAGAATTAAAAGCTTTAAAACCACAACTTCCTACGCTGCAAGATGTGTTAGAACTCATCACAGATGATAAAATCATTTATATAGAAATAAAGTGTGGTGTTGAGATTTTCCCCAGTTTAGTTTCAGTACTTCAATTATCAAACGTAGAGCATAGTCAAATAGTGATTATCTCTTTTAATGCTGACGTCATTAAAGAGTCCGAAATTCTTTTCCCAGAGATTAAAACGTATTGGCTCTGCTACCTCAAAGCGAAAGAAGTACCTGATGTGGAAAGATGTATAAACGTTTTAAAATCTTCACAAGCAGACGGCTTAAGTACGACTATGAACACACATGTCAATGAGAGATTGATAAAAGCATTACATACCAATGGTTTCAGTTATCATGCTTGGACAGTGAATAGCGTTGAAGATGCAAAAGCTTTGCTAAAGTGGGGAACTGCTTCTATCACTACTGATAAAGTAGTGGAGATCAGGGAAGGGGTTTTTAGCAAAAATATGTCAATTTGACATATTTTGTAGCTGTGACATATTTTTCTATTATCATAGTTCTATAGATGAATAATACTTTTGTGTTGAAGGGTTCAATATGTCATGTGTAAAAACGATGAAAGAGTTACATAAATCAGATAAACCAAGAGAGAAGTTAGTGAAGAAAGGGGTGCAATCTTTAAAGAATGATGAGCTTCTTTCTGTCTTGCTGGGTTCGGGGATACAAGGGAAAGATGTACGTAAACTTTCTCGTGAGATTATTGCCATGATGGACAATGACTTTGAATCTTTCTCTTTAGAAAAATTGTGTGACATACATGGCATGGGTTTGGCTAAAGCCACACAAATCATAGCTTCTATTGAACTTTCAAAACGGTATTTGATACGCAGCAATAAACGCATTACCTCTGCGCAAGACGTGTATGATGAACTTAAGAGTTTTTCTACAAAACAACAAGAGAATTTTCTCTGCATCACGCTTGATGGTGCTTCTCATATCATCAATACACGAACCGTATTTATTGGCACACTGAATCAGAGTTTGGTACACCCTAGAGAAGTGTTTGCAGATGCTATAGCAGACAGAGCAGCAGGAATTATCATCGCGCATAATCATCCTTCTGGGACACTTGAAGCTAGTAGGGCAGATATACAGGTGACAGAGCGCCTGAAAGAGGTGGCGAAATTGGTGGGGATAGAGTTGTTGGATCATGTGATCTTGGCTAAAGAAGGATATTATAGTTTTTCAGATGAGGGATTGTTGTAATGATGTCTTATTCTAAATATTTTCAAAGATATGATATAGTGATAACAGACTACCATTAGGAGTGAACATGACAACATTAAAACGACAACCAACACATGCAGGTGAAATACTCAAAGAAGAGTTTTTAGTACCGTTAGGTATGACGCAAAGTGCTTTAGCCAAAGCCTTACATACTTCTTTTCGGGCAATCAATGAATTGGTCAATGAAAAAAGAGATATTACAACGGAAATGGCTTTGAAATTGGGAAAGTATTTCGGGACCACTCCACACCTTTGGCTAAATATCCAAAATCAGTATGATCTTTACAAAGTAAGTCTCAAAAAAGAAGATGAACTTAAAGCCGTAGGACATTATGAAGTAGCCTAGTTACTTTATGAAAGTAACTTCTTCACCATCATATTGATTCTTCCACCGTCTGCACGGCTTCCTATGGCTGCTTTTGCACCACCCATCACTTTACCCATGTCTTTCATACTTTCAGCACCTACAGAGGCAATGACTTCTTTTAATGTAGCTTCTAGTTCCGCATCATCCATTGGTTCAGGGAGGTAAACTTTTACAATGGCAATCTCTGCATTCTCTTTGTCTACTAAGTCTTCACGTCCTGCATCGCCAAACTGTACTTTTGCATCTTCTCTTTGTTTGAGGTATTTGACTAAAATTGCTTCAACATCTGCATCTGTCACATCTCTACGCTCATCTACCTCAATTTGTTTGATGCTAGCTTGAATGTTACGAAGTGTGTCTCTTTTAACAACTTCTTTTGCTCTCATTGCATCTTTTACGTCTGATTTTATTTGGTCTTTTAGGCTCATCGTCTAATTCCTCTTGATTTTTTTAATATTATACTATAATCGCATTATGATACTTACAATAGAAGACAAACAATTTGATAGCAAAGAGATTACACAACTTTACCCTGCGGCTGTGGTAAAAACTGGGTTTGAAGATGAGACGACACAGGTGAGTTTAGAGTGGATAGACATTGAGTCTAAAGGAAAAGTGGAGATTGTGGGTTATGGTATTTTTGTGAATTTAGGAGAAGAGGTGAAGCACTCTTTTATTTTTGATACACGCGAAGAGATGGACTCTGCCATTGGGCGTGTGGCAAGTCAACTCAAAAAGTAGTCACTTTTCTTTAGATTTAAGTTAGATTATCTTATCATTCATTAATAATTTATGGAGATTTTATGAGCATATTTCAACTTTTACTTTTAATTGTCGCTGGAGGGGTCTTTTACCTCTTTTTTAAACAACTTTTTTCAGGCAATCATCCTAAACGTGGTATTGACTTTGAAGCAAAGGTTGCCGATGAACAAATAGGTGGGATTAACCGTCCTGACAAAACATTTTCTACACCAACAGTAGAACCTACACGTATGGAACAACTTTTAAACATGGCCGATGAAGCGGTAGAAAAAGAAGACTATGAAGAAGCAAGTAAAGCTTTGGGTTCTGCTTTAATACTTGATCCAAATAACAGTGATGCTTTACAAAAAATGGCTTATGTTTCAATGCAGAAAAAAGAGTATGATGCAGCCAAAGAAGTGTATGAAAAATTACTTTCTTTAGATGAAAGTGATGACATGGCTCATGCACTACTTGCGAATGTATTACACAAGATGAAAGATGAAGCAGGGGCAGAAAAACACCATGAAAAAGCCATTATGCTAGACCCTGAGTATGCACCTCACCATTTTAATTATGCCAATACTTTGTATGATTTGGGACGTCCAAAAGAAGCACTCATTGGCTACCAAAAAGCCTATGCTTTAGACAATACTTTGAAAACAGCCAAAGAGATGATCGTTAAGTTAGAGGTGCTTTAAGTATGGGGTCTGAGTGTTTTGTAACAGAACAAGCAACAAAAGAGACACTGTTACGTGTGACCAACATGTGTGGGGAATGTTATGATGACATCACTGTGGGTGATACGATTCATTATGATATGCAAAATTACCGGTATATTTGTATGTCTTGTCAAGAGAGACTTTGTGCACTTCTGGACGAAAACTGTGAAGTCATAGAAGATGAGAACGCTGTACTTTTTTAAGTACAACGTTTTTACTATTTCTTTTTGGGTACTTTCTTCTCTTCTTCATAGGTAGACATCGTTCCTACCATACGTCCACCTTCTTCCGTTTTAATGCTTTTAGCAGAAATTTGACCTTCTACAAAACCCTTAGCTTTGATTTCTAGTAGTTCTGATGCAAGGACTGTACCTTTGATCTTCCCTGCCACGGTGATTTTTTTACTTTTAATGCAAATGGCATGTACGGTACTTTTTTCTAACACATCAATGCTCTCATGCCCTGTAATATCACCCGTAATGTCACCTTCTAAAATGAGTTCTTTGCCTTCTATATATTTAGAAACTTTACCTGAAGTGAGTACTTCTAACTTCTCACACTTTACAGAGCCTTTAAGTTGACCATTGATGATGACATGTTTGGCTTCAACATTGCCTTCAACCACGCCACTTTTTCCAATGACGACGGTATTGGTTACTGTAATGTTTCCAATGACATTTCCATCGATATGAATGGTGTCACCGCCTACAAAATCTCCCTGTACTTTAGTACAGGATGTGATAATACTCGCAGATGAGAGTTTGTCTATTTTAGTTGTTTTCTTGTCCGTTTTTTTTCTAAGTAATGCCATGGTTGTCCTATGTTTTTGCAAGAGAAATGAGTTTCTCTATTTGTTTTAAAATACTGTCCCAGTTTACACTAGTTATGTTAGCACTTATGTTGTTAATATTTTCTAAATTCAAATGCATAAACTTTTTAGGGTCTAACCACTTGGTGAGGTAACGGATTTCATAATGTAAATGAGGCCCTGTACTTCTTCCTGTACTACCCACATAAGCGATAATATCACCTTTTGAGACATAGTCACCACTTTTTACTGCAAATCGGCTCAAGTGTCCATACGCAGTTTTAAATCCAAAGGAGTGAGCCAAGAGTAAAAAGTTCCCATACGCACCTTTTCTTTTGGCATACACCACCACGCCTGAAGCAGGTGCATAAATGGGAGTACCATGTTTAGCAGTGAGGTCTAGTGCAGGGTGAAAGGAGTGATTTTTTTTCGTAGGATGTGTTCTGTACCCAAAAGGACTGGAAACACGTTTATAGTTTAATGGTTTTCCATTAGGAATGATGTTAGATAAAAGCGTTTTTTGCATGTTTGAAAGTTCTTTTTCATGCAGGGTTACACGTAAGTTCTCCGTGGCTTTCGTACGTTCTTCTTCTAAACGTGCTTGAAAACTTGCATTCATATCTGGCCCTATGCCAATCATATCTTCTACTTCTAAGAGTTTTGTTTTGACTGAAGTGTATTTTTCACTGCTCTCTTGAATAAGTGTAATGAGCTCTTTTTGCTGTACTTTAAAGTTTTCATTTTGAACTTGGTACTCTGCACTTATTTTTTTAATCTT